>NZ_JASHAX010000001.1:300000-544604 GCF_047464945.1 Streptococcus mitis
TGAATTTCTAACTTCTTTCCAAAGAATAGAAGCTACTTTTAACTTGTTTGAATAGTTAAGACTATTTTCGTCTGCACAGAAATCCTTTAGAAATTGGTTCCATTGACAAACTGAATGATCATACTTGGCATAATCTGAATTTCCATAATAAACTTTTAGCATATCTTGGATTGTAAAACTCAAATCATTTTCTCTTTTTACTTTTCTCCAAGCAGTCGCCATATCAGCAGTAAATTTAAAGGGTGAAACATCTGTTAAAGTTGAGAAATATTCTCTAAAGTGAGTGTTAAAGGAGAATCCACATTCAAGTAAGGGCGTATTTAAGGCAATAGCTTCCACTCGTTTCTTATTTCTTTTTGTTGATGATTTTTTAATCAAATTCCCCTTAAAGTACTGCTCGATAATATGATTGAGTTCTTGTTTTGTACCTCTATATTCAAGTTCTAATAACTTGCATATTTGTGAAAGTTCATCACGATACCAATAATATTTATTAAACTCATCAAACGAAGTGATTTTATCAAATTCTGGTCTGTTCTCTATCAATATTTTAGCTCCACAGAAAAATTTAGTTTTTCATCTTAAAATAATGGAGTTTTAGTTTCTTTATTTTGAGCATTAGCTCTGTTTCACTAACAAACTTACACACTCCACGTGTGCTGAGAGCTTTCTTCTATACTAATAGACGAAAGGGTGTGAAAATGATTTTTAAATGATACTGTGGAACGGAACAGTAGCCCTAGTATTGACTACTGTCGTTTCTATTCATATTGGCTATTCTAGGACTGAGATGAAAAAATCTATAAATGCTCAGAATAAAATTGAACCCGCAAATCTCCCCAAAACAATGGTGAGTCATGTACTTGTATTATTCCGAAAAAATACACCTCTGGTGCAGTGAGACAAATTGGTGTATCTTATAGTGGCTTCGTAGATGAAAGCTATACTCTACTATCACTCTTTGATGATGTAGAACAAATTGAAAAAGATAATAGACTTCAGACAGCTATTGATGTTGTCAGAGAACAGTTTGGTTTTTTAGCCATACAAAAAGGAACCGTCCTAACTGAAGGTTCCAGAAATATTGAACGCAGTAAACTTATCGGTGGTCATTCCGCGGGTGGATTGGAGGGATTAAAATGAAACAAGAAAAAAATACAGTACAATTTTCAGAAATCCGTAGCAAAGGATGTAATGATATTGAAATGCTTGAAAGATTTTTACATGGAATCGTTGAAACAGCAACTTCAAAACTTCGTCAGAGAAAACTCAAAACAACTGAAATATCGATACGACTAGTACATGCTAAATCTGAAAACCGATTACCATTGGAATTTACATTTAGCATTAAGCCAACAAGCTCATCTGTGATAATCTATACTGAGGTAATCAATCGCTTTAAAGAATGTTACACAGGTGGGGGAATTCAAGGTTTTACGATTCAATTTGATAAAAATACCCTTGCCTCTGCATAGAAAGGATTTGATATGATTGACCGTTCATATTTACCATTTCAATCAGCAAGAGAGTACCAGGATACAAAGATGCAAAAATGGATGGGCTTTTTCCTATCTGAACATGCATCAGCACTCTCTGATGATACAAACAAAGTAACGTACATGTCTGACTTATCACTAGAGAAGAAATTATTACTCCTCAGTCAAGTATACGCCGGGCAGCTACGCACACGCATTCAAGTGATTGAAAAAAACAAGCGTGTTTCCTACACTGGAACAATACCAAGTCTGACCAAAGATTTCATTTTGATAAAAACTACAACAGGTCACATCAATTTGAAATTAAAAGACATTATTAGTATTGAACTTGTCGAGGAGGTGCTCTATGAATCAGCTTGAGTTTCAGCGTAATCACCTACAAATGGACTATTATAGCGAGAGCTACCAAGATTTTGAACGTGACTTCTACCGCTACTCTAACATGAATATTCCATTGACCTTCCTAACTGATGATATCCTAAAAACAATGGCGACTTCACGTAAGAATTACTTTGTCCTCAATAAGGAAAAGTCCAGAGATAACCGCGATCACTTCTTCATATTTGAAGTAAGTACCGTAGATGAGAATCCGCTAATCTATCATTATACATATAAGAAAACTACAATATATTTAGCAGAAAAATAGGAGCAGTTCAATTGACTGTTCCTATTTTTAATATTCATAAAATCTAAAGTCTTTATACTCTTTAACAATGGAGTCGCCAACCAGAACAGACTATACTGACCAGCGACTACCTTAAATTTAATGTTTCAGATTTATTTTCTTATCTCTAATTTCATAAACTACATCTGCTACATTTTCGAGTAATCGTTTATCGTGGGTGATAAACACGATAGTTCCGGTGTACTCCTTCATTAGTATTTCCAAAGCCTCTAAACTTGGTATGTCAAGGAAGTTACTGGGTTCATCCATTATTAGGATGTTATATCTACCCATGAGCATTTTAGCAAGCAACAATTTTATAATTTCTCCACCGCTTAAAACAGATAAACTTTTTCCAATATCGTTCTGTTTGAACCCCATAGATGCTAGCACTGAACGAATTTCTGATATATTGTAGTCACAATCCTTCTGCATAAACTCCATAACATTCTGATTACTGTTGTACTTGTAACCATTCTGTGCAAAGTAACCTATTTTTGCCTTAGGCGAAATAGAAATTCCTTCTTCATGGTTTAAGATCATTTGGATTAAAGTTGTTTTTCCGATTCCATTACCACCAGTTAACGCCACTTTTGCTCCTAACGGAATTTGAAAAGATGCATTTTCAAACAGAGCCTTATCCCCAAATACTTTATTAATTTCTGCACCGACTATAGGGTATGGATTATGGAGCTCCAATGCTTTACTTTGCCTGAAACGAATTCTGCGAATGCCTTCCGGAGCTTCTACTTTTCCTAAGGCCGCAATCCTGTGCTCTAGGGTTTTAGCAGCATTATACATCTTTTTTTCCTTACTTCCTATTGATTTTTGATGAGCTAAACGCCCTCCGTCTTCAGTACTTTTTTTCTTTGAAGAACCTTTTGCCTTCTGTTCTATTTTACGAGCCTGTTTTCGCTTTTCCTCCGCAGCCCTTTCCAATCGGGCACGTTCCGCAATAAATTGTTCGTATTCTGCAGCTTGGCTCTTACGTTCTTCCTCTTTCTGACGAAGATAATCAGAATAGTTTCCCCAATACTCAGTGATTTTGCCATCTTTCAGTTCCCATATTTTATCTACTATTTCATCAAGAAAATAGCGGTCATGGCTAATAACTAACAGTGCACCTGTAAAATATTTTAGCTGTCCTATTAGAAAATCAATTCCTTCACGGTCTAAATGGCTCGTAGGTTCATCCGCTAAAATACCATGAACCTGTGCCGATAAGGCCTGTGCTATTTTAAGCCTTGTTTCTTCACCACCGCTCATAGTCTGTATATTTAATTGCTCAACACCTAGCTTGCCTACAAGTGCAAAATCTTTTTCCTCCTGCAGAGTTACTTCGTCCAACTGGGGAATATAGGCAAGTTCACCCAGACGATTCATTTTACATCCTGGGGGAGTTAATTCTCCTAAAAGTACCCTGAGTAAAGTGCTTTTTCCAGCACCATTTGCTCCTACTAAACCAATACGGTCATAATCATATACTTCTAATTCATTTATATCTAAAACATCGCGTCCTTTGAATTCCACACGAATGTCTTTTGCTTTTAATATTAATTCCATAACATTTCCTCCAATATTGTTTATTTTAAATCTAATTTTCTAACCTCAGTTATCATTTGGCAAACTATAGCAATGCCAATAATTAAAATACCTGATAGTAAAAACCAATGATTTACACCGATTTTATCAGCAAAGAATCCAGAAAGAATTAACCCAATTGGCATAGCAAGTGACATGATACTTCCGATCAAAGAAAATACACGTCCTAAATATTCAGGCTTAATTTTCTCCTGAAAAAGAGCTGTTTGCACACCGCTATAAAATGGCACCGAAAGCCCCATTATTGCACAGCAAACTACGAATATTACAAATCCATTTGGAGGAAGTATTCCCGAAACGGCTAAACTGGTCCCCATTATAAAAAATGAACTTGTTATTAGTAATACATGCTTTTCGAAGCCCCCTAATCTTCCTAATAATAAGCCTCCTGCTAGCATCCCAAATGCAAAGGAAATTTCCGTAATAGAAATATGCACAGGCGTTCCATTAAAGTGTTCCATGCTTATTAAAGGAAATAGTGCATTGATTGGCATATAAACAAAAGTATATAGTGTTCCTAAGAGTAATAAGGCAAACAATCCTTTGTTTTGTCTCAGAACCACAACTCCTTCTTTCATCTCCCTTATGAAATTTGGTTCTAAACTTTGCACTTGATTACCCAGCTTAGGTATACGTACAATTGCTACCGTAATAGATGCAATCACAGCACCCAATACGTCGATGGCAATAATAGCATTTAAATCCCAAACGGAGTATAAGAGTGCTGCAACTGCCGGACTAACAATATAGCTTATAGACTGCAAAGACTGACTATAGCCTGCGCATTTCGTTAGCTGTTCTTCTGGTACTAAAAGTGGTGTAACCGCATTGAGTGCTGGGGTATGAAAAGCTGTTCCAATGCTACGGATAAACAATACTATCATAATCATCCAGACAGGTAGCTCCATACAGAATGCAACAATAGCAAGCACTGCACCAGCTGCTGCGATAATTAAATCGGCACCAATCATTATCTTCTTCCTATCATGACGATCCACTAGCACACCAATGGCAGGTCCCAAAATCGCATAGGGTAAAAAACCTACTAATGAAGCCATAGACAAGACCATCGCAGATCCTGTTTTTTCTGTAAGGTAAAAAATAATCGCCATTTGCAGGATGGCACTAGTGATTAATGATACTGCTTGCCCTGCCCATATTGCATAAAATTTTCGTTTCCAATTGTTGTATTTTTCCATTTATATTATCTCCTGCATATTATTTTGCTTGAATTTCTATTTTGAATAGCATTCTAGGCAATAAAAAATGCAGGCCAAACCCCACAATGTGGCTTTTGGTCTGCATACATACAATTTGGAAACATTCATATTAAAGACATAGTTAAATAAAGGTATAGTTAAATAACCAATATCCTCACCGTAACTAATGAATGCTCAATATCGTATAAATAAGCACAACAAAAAAGCCTATCATCGGGTATAGATTCTGCTTTTTTTATTGCCAGCTTATCTTAAACGCATTGAGGCTGTCATAGTTTCGGTTCCTCCTACATCTTTGTTTATATCAATTTATAGTATAACACAACAAGAGGATATGTTCAATATAAAAGTTATGGAATGAGACTCATACTTCCAATTCGATGCCAGATTTAAAGGATATGACGAAGTTTTCTTCATAGACTGTAACGCTCTGGATTATCTTCCTTAGTAGCAAGCGATTAGCTTTCACAAAATCTTCTGTTTGTAGTTTTAAAAATTCATCAGGATTTTCTAACTCAACCTCAAAATATTTCATTTTACATTCCCTCATTTCATTTATTGATAAATTGAGTTTGCAAAAAAGAGTGGACAATTTTTGTCTACTCTTAACCTTTAAAATAGTTTTTTTTAATCGATTTGAAGTTGCCTAAATTATTACTTATTCGGTAAAATGAAGTATTGCTTTCAACAGATTTCCTTCAACTACACTTCACTTGATTCAAACAAGGTGGGTACATTTCTATTCCCACAAACTCCTTGTCAATGGAAACAAACACGTACCCACAGGGTAAATGGAAATAGAAACTGATAATTTCTAGCTATCACTTCTACTCATTCCAAAAATTTTCTCACTCTGATACTTACCCACCATAAAGCAAAAAGCCTTGCAATCAAGGCTTTCATTATCCCTTTCGTTCAAAGGTTTCTAAGCTTTTACGAGCAGAGCGACACACTCAGCGGTTCGCTATCTCCGTTCTGTCTGCGTGCTAGCACTTGTCAATCACGGACAGCTATCGCATGGGCGGAAGTAAATGCTAATCTTCGTCGTTTTACTCCTTGACTAGCAAACTTACCGCCTCAACATGGTGCGTTTGAGGGAATAAGTCAACTGGCTGTACTTTCTTCAATTCATAGCCCAATTCTTGATAGAGTTTGATATCACGCGCCATAGTAGCGACATTGCATGAGATATAGGCTATGCGGTCTGCTCCTGTTTGAGCGCTTGCTTTGATAAAGCTTTCTGTGAGTCCTTTTCTTGGTGGATCCACTAGGATAAGACTTGGTTGAATCCCATCTTCGAGCCAGCTTTTCATAGCATTTTCAGCTGTATCGCAGACATAGTGAGCGTTAGAAATATTGTTCAGTTGAGCGTTCTTCTTGCTATTCTCAACCGCTTCTGGAATGACTTCAACACCATAGACTTCTTTGACATGTTTCGCAACAGAGAGGCCAATCGTCCCGATACCAGAATAGGCATCAATGACCACATCATCTTCTCTTAATTCAGCAAAGTCAATGGCTGTTTGATAGAGTTTTTCAGCCATTTCAGTATTGACTTGGTAAAAAGCGGGACCAGCGATTTGGTAGTCATTTCCTAACATCTGGTCAGTGATAAAGTCTTGTCCATAAAGCGTACGCCATTCCTTACCAAAAATAGCATTAGTGTTCTGGTCATTGATATTTTGCATAACAGACACAATCTCTGGGAACTGCTTGATTAGTTGTTCAATCAATTGTTCCACACGGAAAACTTTAGGTCGAGTTGTTACCAAAATAACCATGATTTGTCCTGAATAGTGTCCGCGACGCACCACAAGATTCCGAATCAAGCCAGCTTGTTCCTTTTCA
Source organism: Streptococcus mitis (assembly GCF_047464945.1). Lineage (GTDB taxonomy): Bacteria > Bacillota > Bacilli > Lactobacillales > Streptococcaceae > Streptococcus > Streptococcus mitis_EA. The sequence goes on from NZ_JASHAX010000001.1 coordinate 306,831, forward strand.
TCATAAGGTTTCAAATCATAACGGCGGAGCAAGTCACGTAGGCCTACTACTACCTCATCAATCACAGGATCTTGGATAAAGAAATCTTCTAGAGGCATGAGGTCATGAGAATTCTTACGGAAAAACCCAGTTTCCAAGATACCATTTACTCGACGAACAGGGACCTGTGCCTTGTTACGGTACTTAACTGGATTTTTCATACCCAAAGTTTCAGCAACCTCTACATCAGCAATCCCAGCAATCTTGTATAGACTGTCTTTGACTTGCTTGGTTTTAAACTTGAGCTGCTCTGGATAAGCAAGATGCCCCAAGTCAGCGATACCTGATCGTAGATAAGCTAGGTCAAGGTCTTGGTTACGATGCGGAGAGTAAGTAAGGTATTTTTCAATTTTTCCGAAACCAATCTTTTTATTGACCTTGAGGACACGCATGAGGATTTTTTCACTTGGTAAAGCATTCTCTACAAAAAAGACCAAACCATCTACCTTGGCAACTCCTGCGCCTTCATGTGTCAAATCAACAATTTCAACTTCTACAATATCATTTTTCTTTAACATTCTCTTCTCTTTCTATTGGCCGACAAAAAAGACGGCAACGTTACGGTTACCATCTATTATACCATGAAATTTGTAATCAGATTCTCTTTATCTATTCTAGTTCATTTCTTTAAAGGCTGCTTCTGCATCCGCGTTGCTGATAACACCAAATTGTATCTTTCCAATCTTTCCTTGACTGTCAATCAGGTATTCTGTAGGAATGCTTCGGATTTGATAAGCTTGGAATGTGGTTGCTTTGGTATCATAAAGAACTGGGATATCCTTATAACCTTGATCTTGGAACCATTGTGGGAATTGCTCAACAGTTTTTTCGCCTTGAATACCCGGTGCAATGACACTAAGAATTTCAAAATCACGATCTGGTTTCGCCGCTAGTTCCATCAACTCTGGCATACTTTTCTTACATGGACCACACCAGGAAGCCCAAAACTTCAAATAGACTTTTTTACCCTTATAATCAGATAACTTAACTTCTTTACCGTCCATAGATTGCAAGGTAAAATCTGGAGCATCTTTCCCAACAGCAATTTGTTGTACAGGCGTTTGTTGCTGTTGTTTTGGGGATTGTTGTGGAGCTTGAGTCTTTTTAGTCTCTTCCTCACCACAGGCTATCAATACGACTAATGACAAGAGGCTTAAGCCAGCAAACATTACTTTTTTCATCTTTTTCTCCTTTATTCAAAAATTCCAGCTAGAACATTTACTTGTCCTAATAGTAACAAAATTCCCATTAAAATAATGAGGAAACCACCAATTTTCTTCAGTAGCATCATATGACGCTTGATTTTACTAAAATAAGGCATTACTACACCTGAAGCTAGGGCCAAGACCAAGAAAGGAATGGCCATGCCCAGAGTGTAAATCAAGGTATAAATCGCTCCTTGCCAAGCACCATTGCCTCCAGAAGCTGCAAGCGCTAAAACAGAACTCAAAACTGGACCAATACAAGGCGTCCAACCAAAACTAAAGGTAATACCGAGTAAAAAGGCCGACCAATAACGATTGGCTTCTGATTTCTTAAAAGTAAAGCTTTTTTGAACCTCTAATTTCTTAAAATGAAAAATTTCCATCTGGTGAAGGCCCAAAATAATGATAATCGTACCCATGGTATAGCGAAACCAATTGGCATAGAGAATATTACCAAAGTAACCAGCACCAAATCCTAGAATAAAGAAAATGAGTGAAATACCTGCGATAAAGCAAAGTGTTCGAATCAAACCTGACCAAGCAACTTTTCTCCCAAACAAGGAAAAACTTTTTGCGCTTTCCTGATCATCCAGCAAAATTCCAGCATAAACTGGCAGAAGTGGAAAAATACAAGGAGAAAAGAAGGACAATACCCCTGCTAGAAAAACGGAGATTGAAAATACTAGTGTTTCCAATAAAGAACCAACTTTCTTAAGAATTTAAACCTATTGTACTATAAATATTAAAATTTGTATCAAGTTTGCTACGGTTAACTGTTTTTGTCATTATATTATGTGAAATAAACTCTTTAATAGTACACTATGTTTTCTAAAACATTGTTAGAAATTGATTTGAATTTCTCAATCAAGTTGTTCGGTTTTTTCATTTCGCTATAGATAAAAGAAAAAATTGAAGAAAATTGTCCAAAGAGCCACTTTTTCTTCAATCTACTTTTACTTATTTTAATAAGTCCCTTCTTCACCTTGGCTAGTCAAGATAACAGGACCATCTTTAGTAATGACAAATTGGTGTTCATACTGACATGACAATCCACCGTCAATGGTCTTATGGGCCCAGCCGGTCTTCATATCTGTATCGATTTCCCAGTCACCTGTATTGATCATTGGTTCAATAGTTAAGACCATTCCTTCACGAAGACGAAGTCCACGACCAGCAATACCATAGTTAGGAACCATTGGTTCTTCGTGCATGGTTGGGCCAACACCATGACCAACCAAATCACGCACTACACCGTAACCACGACTTTCAGCGTATTCTTGAATGGCTGCACCAATATCACCGATACGATTTCCAACAACAGCTTGTTCAATCCCCTTGTACATAGCTTCTTTGGTTACATCCATCAGGTTTTTCACTTCTTCGGACGGTGTACCTACAGCATAAGCCCAACAAGAGTCTGCTAGACCACCAGAATAGCTCTGAGTGTATTTCTTCATTTGCTCAACATTGTTGAAGTTTAATTTTGAGACATTCAAATCGGATTTAGCAATAGGGCCTCCCAAAACCATGTCAACCTTGAGCAAATCACCATCTTTCAAAATATAGTGACGAGGGAAAGCGTGAGCCACTTCATCATTAAGAGAGCAGCAGGTAGCATAAGGATAGTCCATCATGGCACCGTCAACTCCAATCTGAAGCGGAAGGAAATTTTCTTCCTTACAACGACGGCGAACGTATTCTTCAACTTCCCACATATCTACGCCTGGCTTAATCAAATCACGTAAGCCGATATGAATACTTGCTAAAAAATCACCGGCCTTATCCATAGCTTCAATTTCACGAGCTGATTTTAATGTTATCATTTTTTCTCCTAGTTTCTAATTAATTTTAACAGTCACATTTGCCTTTGAAACAATCTGATGACCATGATAAATATCGTAATCAATAATAGCTGATCGTCTAGTATGATGGATAATGCGTGCTTGAATTCGCAGTATATCATCTATCTGAACAGCCTGCAAAAAGTAGATCAGCATTTGTTCGATGATGAGATTGCGACCACTATTCACAACTAAATCTTGGGTCATATGAGTCAGTATCTCTGCCAATACACCATTAGCCAAAACACCGTTCTTCTCAAGCATAAAGGGTTCCACTGTAATCACTACTTCATCATGGTGATAAGAAAGTTTTTGACCAATCTGCTCAGAAAAAGTAGGTAAAGCAGAGACTTGGGATCGACTCATCTTCTCCATGACATCTCGCCGTGTCACAACTCCAAGCAAGGTTTGATTATTCCGAACAACCGGTACCATTTCAAAGTCTTCAGCAATCATCCGTTGACTCACATTGGCAATATTTGTCGATAATCCAACTAAAAATAGACTACGAGACATGACCTTATCAATTGTGGTACTTGGTGACTTATCACCCGCATCTCTCATAGTAACAACCCCAACAACGACCTGATGTTGATTGATAACAGGGAAACGACTGCTACGATTCTTACGTACCAAGTCCAAATAATCTTTAACAGTGTCGGTCTCTCTCAGAAAACCATATTCATGACTTGGACGATAAAGCTTCTCAACTGTCAAAATGTCAGTCTTGATTTGGACATTTGACAAGGCTTTATTGATCATGGTCGCGACGGTGAATGTGTCATGCTTGCTTCTCAGAACCGGAATCCCTTTTTGATTAGCCAGTTTAATCACATCATCATGAACATGAAATCCTCCTGTCACAAGAACTGCATTTTCATTTTCCAAGGCTAGCAACTGAATACGGGTTCGGTCTCCGACAATCAAGAGCCCCCCATCGTGAAGGTAAGACAAGATATTTTGTTCAGTCATTGCACCAATTGAAAACTTACTAAATTCTCTCTCTAAACCTTCTTGCCCAGCCAGAACCTCAGAAGAAGTCACTTCTGCAATTTCAGCAAAAGTTAATCTTTCAATCGCAACTTTCTGGGATTTGACGCGGATAGTACCACTTCTAGGACGGGTCTCCACAATTCCACGGTTTTCAGCTTCCTTGATAGCGCGATAGGCCGTTCCATCACTGACTCCCAGATGATTAGAAATACTACGAACACTGACCCTTTTACCTACTGGTAATTCCTCCAAATAGCTTAGAATTTCCTGATGCTTACTCATTGAATTCTCCTTTTACATACCGAAATTCAAGATAATCCCGCATTTTTCTTGTGTAACGATCACTTCCCTTAAACTGACGAAACAGACTAAATCCAGACTTAAGAGCAACTCTTTGGCTAGCTTCATTTTCAAGGTGGGTAATGATAGATAATTGTTTTAAGCCAAATTCCTCAAAAGAAAGCTGACAAATTTTTCTAACAACCTCTGTCATAAATCCTTGCGACCAAGCATCTTTTCTCAAAAAATAGCCAAGCTCAGCTTCTTTTTTGATTTCATCTAACTTCTCAAATTTAATAGAACCAATCATTTGTTGATTTTTCTGGTCACAAATTGCCCACACTCCCAAAGGGGACTTCATAAAGTAATTGGCCAGTGCATATTGACTTTCTTCCAGACTTGCCTGAGTTGGGAAAATAAATTGAAGATTTTCTGGATTTGAAGCTATCTCGTGGAAGTCTTGACTATCACTAAAAAAGAAAGGACGCAAATACAAGCGATCCGTTTCAAAAAAAGAAAACATTGCTAATTTGGTCCAAATATTCATAAACACCTCTACGGTTTAATCCTCAACAAGTGTAATATCCGCTCCTAGATTACGTAATTTTTCGATAATATCAGAATAACCACGTAAGATAAACTCGATATTGGTAATTTCAGTTTGTCCCTCGGCCATCAAACCAGCAATAACTAAAGCTGCACCAGCTCTCAGGTCAGTTGCTTTAACACTTGCCCCACGCAAATCACGTCCACCTGTGTACAAAATATGACCATTTGTTGTAGAAATGTCCGCATCCATCTTTGCTAGTTCAAAAACATGATTTACACGTTTTTCATAAATCGTATCGACAATTGTACCACGACCATTAGCTGTTAGTAGAAGAGGGGTAAGCGGTTGTTGCAAATCAGTTGCAAAGCCCGGGTAAGGAGCTGTCTTAATATTGATTGCTTTCAAATTAGACTGCTCTTCGACAAAAATGCTGTCTTCAGATACAGTCATTCTCACTCCCATTTCTTCCAGCTTAGCAATAAATCCTTCTAGGTGTTCGTAAAGAACATTATTTATACGAATCCCCTTGCCGACTGCAGCAGCTAAAGAAATATATGTTCCAGCTTCGATACGGTCTGGAATCACCTGATGACGGGTTCCATGTAATCTTTCAACACCATCAATAATGATGATATTAGTTCCTGCACCGCGGATATGGGCTCCCATATTATTCAAGAGAGTAGCTACATCAATAATTTCAGGTTCACGGGCTGCATTTTCAATAATGGTACGACCATTTGCTTTAACTGCAGCAATCATCGTATTGATCGTTGCCCCTACACTAACCGTATCCATGTAAATACTTGCGCCATGAAGTCCTGTATCTTTAGCAGATAACTTCATGTTATCTCCCTCGTAGCTAACAGTGGCACCCATAGCTTCAAAAGCCTTAAGGTGTAGGTCAATCGGACGAGGACCAAGATCACATCCTCCCGGTAGACCAACTGTCGCTTCACCAAAACGGCCTAAGAGGCTCCCATAAAAATAGTAAGATGCACGAAGACTGTTAATTTTACCATAAGGCATTGGAATATTTTGAACACCTCTTGGATCAATCTCCAAGACATCGTCATAACGCTTAACAGTAGCTCCCATCAATTCCATAATTTCGACAAGACTGGCTACATCCGAAATATCTGGAACACAATCCAAAGTCACCACATCATCAGCCAATATGATAGCTGGAATTAAGGCCACAACGCTATTTTTAGCACCACTAATAGTGATTTCACCTTGTAGTGGTAATCCACCATTGATAACAATTTTTCTCATTCTAAGTTTTCAATACTCTTTCAAGATTTCTAATAAGGTCTTTAAAATAAAGTATATCATAAATTTATCCTTTTTTCCATCCTTTTCAATTTTATTGGATAGTAAGCAATAAATAAGATTAAGTTGAAAGGTTTAGTCCATATTTTACGAAACATCTTTTGATACTAAAAAAGCCTAAATTAAGAATTATAAAATACCCCAAAAATTAGATTTTCACTATCTAACTTTTGAGGTATCGTTCAACTATAAAAATAATAGTCTTTTGGGATATTTATAGCAAGAAGAAATCAAAAACAACTCATGTCTGTGTCACCTTACAGATAATCTACTACTGACCTTCTCATCTCTATATTCAATTGCAAATAGTCGTATTTAGTTGACTCAGAACAAACTTCCGAGTTTTTTTATTAAGCATTGGAAGTGAGTTCTTTTTGATTCTCGTTCAGCAGGTTTTAAGACTTGTCCTATCCAGATAATATCTTTTCTGCAACCCACAATGACTAACAAATAGCTTTTCTTTACTCTACTACCGCTTCAGCGATTTCTTCACGGCTAATACCAGCGAAGTAGCGTGTGATATCAATAGTTTCTAGGGCTTTAAGGACGTCTTCGCGTTCGTATTTCACCCCACGAAGGACATCTTCTACTGCAGCAACGTCTTCGATACCAAAGAAGTCACCATAAATCTTGATGTCTTGGATTTTTGATTCGACGACATTAGCAAAGACTTCAACCTTGCCACTGGTGAATTTTGTTCCACGACGGACGTTAAATTCAGGTGATTTACCATAGTTCCAGTCCCAAGTTCCAAACTTGGTATCCTTGATGCGATTGATTTCAGCCAATTCTTCCTCAGAAAAAACGTATTCAGTCATCTCTGGGTACTCTTTTTTCATGTATTCCAAGAGCAAATCACGGAATTCTTCAACTGTGATTTTTTCTGGCAATTCATTGACAATATTGGTTACACGAGCACGGACGGATTTCACCCCTTTTGATTCAAATTTATCCTTTGAAACCTTTAGGGCATTAGCAAGGACTGACAAATCAACGTCAAAGAGCAAACAACCGTGGTGCATGATACGACCATTGATATAGGCTTGCGCATTACCACAGAATTTCTTGCCATCAATTTCTAAGTCGTTACGACCTGTGAACTCAGCTTTAACCCCAAGTTGAGCCAAAGTATTGATAACTGGAGTTGAGAAGCTCTTGAAGTCAAAAGCCTTGTTTTCGTCTTCTTTAGAAATAATTGTATAGTTGAGGTTATTTAAATCGTGGTAAACAGCTCCACCACCGCTGATACGGCGAACCACCTCAATACCATTTTCTCGAACATAATCACGGTTGATTTCTTCGATAGTATTCTGGTGACGACCAACAATGATAGATGGCTTGTTAATCCAAAGTAGGAAGATTTGATCCTCATCCAAAAGGTGTTTAAAGGCATATTCTTCCAAGGCGATATTAAAAGCGGTGTCGTTTGAATGATTGATAATATATTTCATGATATCCCTTTATACGATAGAGACTGGAAAGATATTTTCCAGTCTAGTCTATCTTTCTTTTATTTTTTCTTAGGTGAATGGATAGCCATTCCTAAAACATCCGCAAATGCTTCGTACATCACTTCAGAGTAGGTTGGGTGTCCGTGGATAGTCTTCAGCATTTCTTCAACAGTGATTTCCATTTCAATAATGCTTGATGCCTCGTTAATCAATTCTGCAGCTGCAGGACCGATGATATGAACACCAAGGATTTCCCCGTATTTCTTATCAGCGATGACTTTTACGAAACCTTGAGCTGCATCTGAGGCAATGGCACGACCGTTAGCAGCAAAGTTGAATTTACCGATGGCAACATCGTATTTCTCACGGGCTTGTTCTTCTGTCAAACCTACTGCTGCTACTTCTGGAAGTGTGTAGATAGCTGCAGGAGTCAAATTCAACTTGGCAACAGCATGATTTCCTTTAAGAGCATTTTCAGCGGCAACTTCCCCCATACGGAAGGCTGCGTGAGCTAACATCTTAGTACCATTAATATCACCTGGTGCGTAAATTCCTGGAACAGAAGTTTCCATGTATTCGTTGACCTTGATGCGACCACGATCCAATTCAAACTCAACATCGCCAATACCTTCAAGATCTGGCACACGACCGATTGAAAGAAGAGCTTTATTTGCGATGATATCGTCTTTCCCTTCAACCTTGATACGAAGTTGACCATTTTCCTCGATGATTTCTTGGAGTTTAGTGTCAGTTAAGATGGTCATTCCTTTACGCTCAAGGATCAAGCGAAGGTTCTTAGAAACTTCCGCATCCATAGCTGGCACGATACGGTCCATCATTTCGATAACAGTTACTTTTGAACCAAATGTCATGAAGGCCTGACCAAGTTCGATACCGACAACACCACCACCGATGATAACAAGGCTTTCTGGAACTTCGTTCATTTCAAGGATGTCGTCGCTGGTCATGACAAGTGGAGATTCCATACCAGGGACGTTGATCTTGCTGACTTTTGAACCACCAGCAAGGATGATTTTCTTGGTTTCAAGCAATTCAGAACCATTTACCAAGACATTCTTGTCTTTAGTAATGGTACCAATACCTTTATGTACTGCTACACCATAACTACGAAGAAGACCTGCAACACCACCAACCAAGGTATTGACAACCTTAGACTTGGTTTCAAGGAGTTTGTCCATATCTACAGTGAAGTTAGGATTTTCAATCATGATACCACGGTTTGCGGCATGACCGATGTTTTCGATAATTTCAGCGTTGTGAAGATAGGTCTTAGTTGGGATACAGCCACGGTTCAAGCAGGTTCCGCCAAGTTCAGATTTCTCAACAAGGGCAACCTTACCGCCGAGTTGGGCAGCTTTAATGGCTGCAACATAACCAGCAGGACCTCCACCAATGACAACGATATCAAAGGCATCATCGCTCTTACCATCATCGTTTGAGGCACTTGCTGCAGGTGCTGGGCTAGCTTCTGGCACTGCTGCTCCAGCTGTTGGGATGTTTTCGCCTTCTTCACCAAGGTAACCGATAACTTCCGTTACAGGGACAGTTTCACCGTCCCCTTTAAGAATAGCGATCAAATAACCGTCTTCTTCTGCTTCCAATTCCATGCTGACTTTGTCAGTCATGATTTCCAAAAGGATTTCTCCTTCTTTTACAAATTCTCCGACTTTTTTATTCCATTGGACGATTTGTCCTTCTGTCATATCCACGCCAGCTTTTGGCATAATTACTTCTAAGGCCATGTCTTCCTTCCTTTATCTGTATCTTAAAAATGAATACTCTTGCTCTTAAATCAACATTGAGATTGGATTTTCAATCAATTCTTTCAAGTCTTTCATAAACTTAGCACCAGCCATACCATCTACGACACGGTGGTCGATGGTTAATCCTAGGCTCATGATTGGGCGAATCACAATTTCACCATTGACGACAACTGGCTTCTCGATTGTCGAACTCACACCAAGGATAGCTGAGTTTGGTTGGTTGATGATAGGACCAAAGGACTGAACGCCAAACATTCCCAAGTTACTGATTGTGAATGTTGAGTTTTGCAACTCACTTGGAGCCAATTTACCATCCAAGGTACGGCCAATCACATCTTTAAAGGCTACAACCAACTCTGAAAGAGTCATCTTCTCCGTATTGTAAACAACAGGTGTCATCAATCCATTATCCATCCCAACTGCCATGGCAAGATTGACATAGTTATGAGTGATAATGGTCTTGCCATCTTCTGTCAATGAAGCGTTGATGTATGGGTGTTTCATAAGAGTCTTAACAACTGCAAGTGAAAGAAGGTCTGTTACAGTAGTCTTCTTCCCAGTTGCTTCCACGATTGGCTCAAGAACCTTCTTACGAAGAGCTAACATTTCAGTCATATCAACTTCATAGTTGAGGGTGAAGGTTGGAGCAGTTAGGTAAGATTCAACCATCCGTTGGGCAATAACCTTACGTATTGGTGTCATTGGAATACGTTCAATTTCACCGTATGGTGTTACATTATCAGGAACTTCTTCCACTTTTTCAATCTGAGCAGGAGACTTGATGGTCTCGTTTTCGATATTTTCAGGAAGCAAGGCCAAAACATCCTTCTTCATGATTTTACCACGATGACCAGTTCCTTGGATTTCCTGCCAAGCAATGTTATGTTCGAGGGCAATTCGTTTTGCAAGTGGCGAAATGCGAACCACGTTTGTGTCTTTATAAGTTTCCACGTCTTCTTTGTGGACACGACCGTTTGCACCTGAGCCAGAAACGTCGTAGAGGTTGATCCCTAAATCATCCGCTAACTTTCTAGCTGCAGGAGTCGCTCTTAGCTTGTCATCAGCCATGACCTCTCCAATTCTATTTATGATACAAAGGGCGTCAAAAGCGACTGAAAAATAGGAAATCGACGATGGCTTCGATGAAGCCAAGGAGATTTATCTTTTTTCCGAGCTTTTAGCCTGTGTTCGAATATAAGATATTAAGGACGTAGAGGGCAATGAAAAAATAGGAGATTGACGATGTGTTCGATGAACACAAGGAAATCTATCTTTTTTTCGCAGACCTCCGTCCGAATTCAACTCTACAAGTAACTTGGACACGGAACGTGTCTCAAGTTACTACGGTTGCCGCTAGTAGGCGGTCAACCTTGTAGACTTACTAATTCATTCGTCGAATATTATCGATTCGACTCACTCATGTCGCAACTCTTCAAATCACTTGGACACGGAACGCGTCTCAAGTTACTACGGTTGCCGCTAGTAGGCGGTCAACCTTGTAGACTTACTAATTCATTCGTCGAATATTATCGATTCGACTCACTCATGTCGCAACTCTTCAAATCACTTGGACACGGAACGCGTCTCAAGTTACTACGGTTGCCGCTAGTAGGCGGTCAACCTTGTAGACTTACTAATTCATTCGTCGAATATTATCGATTCGACTCACTCATGTCGCAACTCTTCAAATCATTTGAATACAAAACATATCTCAAGTTACTAAAGTTAAAACCTCTAAAACATTACATAATTTAATTTATGTAATTCTATTCTTTGTTATATGTTTTACGGATTGCATTTTTGATGCTTTCAACGGTTGGAATCATTGCATTTTCTAGGTTTTGTGCATAAGGCATCGGCACATCTTCTCCTGCGCAACGACGAATTGGTGCATCTAGATAGTCAAATGCTTCTGATTCTGAAATAATTGCTGAAATCTCTCCGATATAGCCGCTTGTTTTATGGGCATCGTTAACCAGAACAACCTTACCAGTCTTCTTAACTGAGTTAATGATGATATCCTTATCAAGCGGAACAAGGGTACGTGGGTCAACAATCTCAACAGAAATTCCTTCTTCTGCTAATTCTTCAGCAGCTTGAACCACACGACGGAGCATTTTTCCGTAAGTAACAACTGTTACATCCGTTCCTTCGCGTTTGATTTCCCCAACACCAAGTGGGATTGTGTAGTCTGGATCAACTGGCACTTCCCCTTTTTGGTTAAATTCTGACTTGTACTCAAGAATGATAACTGGGTTGTTATCACGGATAGAAGACTTAAGCAGTCCTTTCATGTCCGCAGGCGTACCTGGTGCTACAACTTTAAGTCCTGGGATATGGGTGAACCAAGACTCTAGAGATTGCGAGTGCTGGGCTGCAGATCCAACTCCATTACCAGCAGCGCATCGAACAGTCATTGGAACCTGACCTTTACCACCAAACATATAACGTGTTTTAGCGGCTTGGTTGACGATATTGTCCATGGCAATAACTGAGAAGTCCATGAAGGTCATATCAACGATTGGACGAAGTCCCGTCATAGCTGCTCCTGCTGCTGCTCCAGAGATGGCAGCTTCAGAAATCGGACAGTCACGGACACGTTCTGGACCAAATTCTTCAAGCATTCCAACAGAAGTTCCGAAGTCTCCTCCGAAGACGCCGACGTCTTCTCCCATCAAGAACACATTTTCATCGCGACGCATTTCCTCAGACATAGCAAGGATAATGGTGTCACGGAAGGACATTGTTTTTGTTTCCATTTTATCTCTTTCTCCTTAGTCTGCGTAAATATCTTCAAATGCTGATTCAAGCGGTGGGAATGGACTTTCTTCAGCAAATTTAACAGAAACTTCTACTGCTTCCTTAACTTGCGCTTGGATTTCTTCCAATTCTTCGGCACTTGCAATGTTATTTTCAATAAGGTAATTGCGGAGGTTTTCAATTGGGTCTTTTTGTTTCCACAATTCCACTTCTTCACGCGTACGATATTTACCAGGGTCAGATGATGAGTGACCGAGCCAACGATAAGTTACACTTTCAATCAAGACTGGACCATTACCACCACGAACATGGTCTACAGCTTTCTTAAATCCTTCGTAGACGTCGATGACATTGTTTCCATCTTCGATGAACATTCCAGGAATTCCATAAGCGGCGCTACGTTGATGGATATGCTCCACATTAGTCATTTTCTTGATATCTGCAGAGATTCCATAACCGTTGTTAATGCAATAGAAAATGACTGGCAGGTTCCAGATAGAAGCCATATTTACTGCTTCGTGGAAAACACCTTCGTTGGTCGCACCATCTCCAAAGAAGCAGACAACGATTTTTCCGGTATTTTGCATTTGCTGACTGAGGGCTGCACCAACAGCGATTCCCATACCACCACCTACGATACCATTGGCACCAAGGTTACCAGCATCAAGGTCAGCAATATGCATAGAACCACCTTTTCCTTTACAGGTTCCAGTGTATTTTCCAAGGATTTCAGCCATCATTCCGTTGAGGTCAATCCCTTTGGCAATAGCTTGTCCATGACCACGGTGGTTTGAGGTAATCAGATCATCTGGATTGAGAGCTAACATAGCCCCCACGTTAGCTGCCTCTTCACCAACAGAAAAGTGCGTCATTCCTGGCACTTTTCCTTTCTTTACTAATTGCGCAATTTTTAAGTCCATGCGACGGATTTCTTCCATCTTACGGAACATTTCTAGCAAAAGATTTTTATCTAAAGTTGACATCTTCTTGCCTTTCTAAGTTTCTTCTTACCTTACTATTTTACCGTTTTTAGAAAGCACTGTCAAAGTTTTTCTAAAGAAAATTTCACAAATTAAAAAAGAAAACCCCATAGGAATAAGGGATTTTCTTATCAAGAATATTTTTTCACAAACTTTTTAGCGTTTAGATTTTACTAAAGATTCAAATTTCTTCATAATCACAGTTAGACGCCAACGGTAGAGAGCCCCGCTCACGATTAAACTAATAATCAAACCAATCCAGTAAGAATAAGCTCCAAAATCTGTTAGAGAGTCGAATACCATAGCTACTGGGAGTGTCACCCCCCAGTAACCAACCAAACCAAGGTAAAAAGGAATAACTGTATCCTTATACCCCCGCAAAATTCCCTGAAGAGGTGCCGCAAAGGTATCTGCTAACTGGAAGAAAAGACTATAAGTCAAAAAACGCGCTGTCAAATCGATAAATTCTGGGTCGTTACCATAAAGACTAGCCACATTTCCTCGAAAAATGTAAAGGAAGGATAAGGTGAAGCCCGCAAAAATGAGAGCTGTCCATCTTCCTAGACCGATATAGGTTTTCGCATCATCAAATCGCTTGGCTCCCACTTCATAGGAAACGACAATGGCCATAGCCGATGAGATACTCATAGGAAAGGCGTACATGAGACTTGAAAAGTTCATGGCTGACTGGTGACTAGCGATAATCAAAGATGAGAACTTAGCCATAATCAAGCCAACCACGGAAAAGATAGCCACTTCCGCAAAGACAGTCCCCCCAATAGGAAGACCTAAGCGAACTCCTTCCTTAATTTTATCCATATTAAGCGGAATTCGTTTCTCAAGGTGTAGGGCTTTGAGCTTCTCCTGCTTAAATAAAACTAGAACAGAAATTCCCAGCAAGACCCAATAAGCCAAGGAAGTACCTAAACCAGCACCAGCACCTCCCAGTTCTGGAACACCAAAGGCACCGTAAATCAAGAGATAGTTAAATCCACTATTGAGAGGAAGTAACAAAAGCATGAGATACATGGAAAGTTTGGTCAAGCCCAGCGAATCCAGCAAGGAGCGAATAACACTAAAAAGCAATAAGGGGATAATTCCGATAGATAAAAACCAAAGATAGCGAACCGCTACTGCTGCCACTGGTGCTTCTAACCCAATATGATTCAAGATTGGTGGTGCCAAGAAAAGCACCATCCCCAGCAAGACCACGGATAGGCCCAAGGCCAGATAGATGAACTGGTAAAAATCAGACGCAACCTCTTCCTTTTTGCCTCGACCAAGATGGTGACCAATGATGGGCACCAGGGCTGATACAATCCCTGTCAGGAATGTAAAGAAAGGATTCCAGATACTGGTTGCCATAGACACACCAGCCAAGTCCATGGTATTGTATTGGCCAGTCATAGTCGTATCAACAAAGGAGGCAGAATAATTGGCAAATTGATAAATCAGGATAGGGAAAAATATCTTTAAAAATAAGATAAACTTATCTTTAAAATGATGGGTTTGGTACATATAGTCTCTCTATTCTTTTTGTTTACAGAGCAGACTCCCACCTAGTTTTGATAGACGATTTGTCCCTTACAGATGGTGTATTTAACCTGCCCTTTTAAGGTTTCACCGATGAATGGTGAATTAGCTGCTTTTGAAGCAAAATGGGAGTCCACAAGGCGGTCAGCCTTAGCATCAAAAATAGTGATGTCTGCTGGACCATTCTCAGCCAAGTAACCTGCTTCAAAATTGTAAAGCTTGGCTGGGTTGTATGTCATCTTTTCGAGTAATTCCATCAAGCTCAACTCACCAGCTTCCACCAAATAGGTCAAGCCAAGAGATAGGGATGTTTCCAAACCAGTCATACCAGATGGCGCTTTGGTAATATCTTCGACATTTTTCTCATCTGTATGATGAGGCGCGTGGTCAGTCGCAATGACTGTGATGACACCTGACTTGAGACCTTCAATCACGGCACGACGGTCTGATTCCAAACGAAGTGGAGGATTCATCTTAGCATTGCTTCCTTGTGTCAAAAGAAGTGCTTCTGTCTTAGAGAAATGCTGTGGCGCTACTTCTGCTGTGACTTGCGCTCCCAATCCTTGAGCGAACTCAACTACTTTAACACTTTCTTCCTTAGACAAATGCTGAATGTGAACATGAGCCTTGGTTGCATAGGCAATCATGACATCACGCGCCATCATAGCATACTCAGCCACACCAGTAGCACCACAAATATGGAAATGTTCTTTAGCGATATTTTCATTAAATCCAAGAATCCCATTCAAATCTGGATCTTCCTCATGAAGACTAATAAAGGTATTGAGTTTTTTGGCTTCTTCCATAGCTTCCTTGACAACTTTACTGCTTTCAAGCGGAATACCGTCATCAGAAAAACCAACCGCACCAGCTTCTAAAAGCGCCTTAAAGTCAGTCAAGTCTTGGCCATTAAAATTCTTCGTGATTGTCGCAACCGTCTTAACATTAATCTTCTCCTTTGCAGCTGACTGGAGAACTTCTTGCAAAGTCTCAACATCTGAAATGGTTGGACTAGTATTAGCCATCATAACGACCGTTGTAAAACCACCTGCAGCGGCCGCTAGGGCACCAGTATGGATATCTTCCTTGTGGGTTTGACCAGGTTCACGGAAATGAACATGGATATCAACCAAACCAGGCGCAACTACAAGACCAGTAGCATCAAGCACATCTGCTCCTTCTTCCTTGATTTCAGGCGCAATTTTGACAATTTTCCCATCTTGAACCAAGACATCACACACTTGATCTAAACCAGACTTGGGATCCATTACACGACCATTTTTGATAAGTAGCATCTGCTTTCTCCTTTATTCATAGAAATCGACTTGGGTATCCAACAATTTATCCCCATCATAAACAAACTTAGCTGAAAAGAAGGGTTTATCCTCTAAAAGCCACTCAACAAAGGTGTGGTCACCCTCCCAAGTTGGCTTGCTCAAAACCTCGTCATAGGGAACCCATTCTAGCGTTCCCTCGTTGCAATCAATCAAGTTACCCTCAAACTCTGTCACCTTAAAAACATAGGTGTACCAATCTAAATCTGGTGTAAATTCAGGAAAAGTGATAACACCTTTTAGAACTGGCTTAGCTTTGAGCCCTGTTTCTTCAAGGATTTCACGCGCAGCGCATTCCTGAGGGGTTTCCCCTCGCTCTAGCTTACCACCCACGCCAATCCATTTCCCTTCATGAACATCATTGGGTTTCTTATTACGATGCAGCATTAGCAGTTCTTTTCCGTTATCAATGTAGCAAATCGTCGCTAACTGAGGCATATTCTCTCCTTATCTAAGCCAATCGATTGGCTCTTGTCCTGTTTCTGTTAAGAATGCATTAGCCTTGGAAAAAGGCTTGGAACCCCAAAATCCTCTATAAACCGATAAAGGACTTGGGTGGGCTGATTCGATAATCAAGTGCTGAGGATTGGTAACTAAGGCCTTCTTCTTGCGTGCATAGGCTCCCCAGAGCACAAAGACCACCGGCCTATCTAGATGATTGACCACCTGAATCACAGCATCTGTAAATGGCTCCCATATCTGACCAGCATGACCATTGGCCTGACCAACAGGAACCGTCAAACAAGCATTGAGAAGCAAGACTCCTTGCTTAGCCCAAGCCGTCAAATCATGGGATTTCTTATCCCCGATATCATCTGACAATTCTTTCAAGATATTTTGCAGGGATGGCGGAGCTGGGATAGAGTCAGGAACAGAAAAACTCAAGCCCTGAGCCTGACCTGGCCCGTGATAGGGGTCTTGACCTAGAATCACCACCTTAACTTCTTCAAGCGGTGTGGTCAAGAGAGCATGAAAAACCTTTTCCTTAGGTGGATAAACAGTTCCCTGAGCATATACCTGCTCCATAAACTGATTGATTTTCGCAAAATAACCCTCAGGTAATTGCTCCTTAATTAAAGCATGCCAAGACGAGTGTTTCATAGACGACTCCTTCGTTTTTACTGCCTCTATTATAGCAAAAAGTGGCTATCTAAACCACTTTTTACAGTTTATATAAGCGATCCAGCAAGTCTCGGTAAGAATGGACTTCGTAGGTTGGCTGGGCTTGTGTGGGATTTTCGAGGTGATGAGGATTGTACCAAATCGTGTCAATCCCAGCATTATTGCCGCCTTGAATGTCGGCGGTTAGGGAATCTCCAATCATCAGCGTCTTTTCTTTGCTAAAGCCAGCAATCTGCTGACCGATTTTTTCATAAAATAGAGCATCAGGTTTTTGTGTTTGCAATTGTTCAGAGATAAAGACTTGATTGAAATATGGTGCCAGACCCGATTGATCCAAACGTCCTGTCTGAATGGCAGTAATGCCATTTGTCGCAGCATACAAGTCATAATCACGATCGATGAGACTGTCCAAAAGTTCATGAGCGCCTGAAAAAGTTTGCCCCTGCTGGGCAAGGTAAAATTGGTAACGCTGGGCTAGAAAACTACCGTCTTTTTCCTGCCCAAAATGAGAAAATAAACGAGAAAAGCGCGTGTTGACCAGCTCTTGTTTACTAATTTTCTTTTGCTCCAAGTCCTTCCAGAGAGACTTGTTCATAGGAATATAATAGTCCTTATAAGCCTGAATATCCGCAACTCCTTCTTCTTTTAGAAGTTGGGTCAAAGCCACATCCTCAGCAGCATCAAAATCAAGCAAGGTGTGATCAAGGTCAAAGAGTAGAAATTTGTAAGACAATTTGAGAGTTTTCCTTTCTAAAATAAACAACTTTCACTTCAGCCAGTTGTTTAATGTAAAAACTTAAAAGTGGTATAGTATCACAAAGAATAATCCTTCCAATTGATTAACTAATCCATACTATTCTAGTCAAGTTTATTTTTATTATAGAAAAAATTCCTATAAATTCGAGCAATAGTTAAAATACATACAAATATGACTCCCAAAATAGATAATACTATTTTCACAAAACTCATTTCCGAACCTATGACATAGATATGAAAAAGAGGGGCTAGTCATACACATATATACAATAGATAATTTATAAAGTTTATTTCACCAAATCCTGTAAAAAAATGTTTCATTTTAAATATTTCAATTTTACCTTTCGTCTTAATAATCCACTAGCAAATCTATTGACTTCTCTTTTTTTTGAAAAATCTTGACAGCAAATTTACTCCACTTAATGCCACTAAGACTTGACTAGGTAAAAAATAGTAATCCCATATCAAATGAGAAATCAGCAATGTTAGAAATAGTATACCGTCAATATAACTATTCTTAAAATATTCTGTAATTACAAAATACAGAAATGCCACAACCATCGAAATTAAAACAGCCATCATAATACTATCCTCCTTTCCTTAATTTATTGTCACTTTTCCATCCCATTCATAAATAGTATTAAAAATCCAATCAATAAATGATTACCTACTCACTAACGCTATTTCCAAAATTTATTTTTTTGACTTAGTAACGCAATTCCAATTAGTAATACACCTACTATAAATAAAAGTATTTCCCAAAATTTATTCTCAGTTTTAATAAAAGGTATAAGATACATACTAACCAATATGGAACTTACTCCTAAAATAGCAAAGACCACTCTGACTCTATCACTTAGTTTAAACATATTTAATTCCCCATAAAATAAGCAGTGGCTACGTTTACTGTAACATTCCCCCGTCTTTATGTAGAGATAATCCCCTATCAATACACCTCATCTCTTCTTACTCAATAGCAGAATAATTATTTGGTGATACGAGTTTCAGAAGATTTCTCCTCTTTAACGTTGCATGGTTAGGATAGTTCTCTAATAAGTAATCGTCGACTGCGTTTAAAGCACTTTGTTACCTAGATAAGATATCCTTTCTCTACCTGATTTGATTTTAAAGAGAACTAAGATTTAACCATATCTATCTCACTTCTTATTTTTAAATAATTCATACTCTTTTTCTCTGATAAAGGGAAGTGAGAAATTAGAAAAAATTAGTAGAATTGAAAATAGGTATCCATCTTTTTGCATTGCTAAAACATAGCCTAAAAATAAATAGACAATCAAATCTAGTACAAAAAGAGAAAATATCCTCCTTTTCATTACCTTACTTGTCTTAAAGATTCTGTTTAATAGAATCTTTATCGTAGTATCTACACAAATTTTTATCAAAAAGATAAGAGCAAATACACGATTAGCAACTGTACCATGAAGAATAAATGGAAATATAGTTAATATAAAACTAGAAATCTCTAAATATTTTATCCAAGGAGATTGAGACATCTTACTTTTAAACTGACTGATTTTCCTATACTCGCTAGCTAATCTAGTATCAAAATCTCTACCAATTTTATTAAAGATTAAGAACTCCAGGATAAAAATACTGATTAATACGATATAAGTAGAAACCTTTCCTGGGAAATATTTATTGATTAAAATCGGGAAACTCATTAACAGAATTGAGTTTATAGCCAGACAAATAGATACTATTTTGTTCTTCACAGAGTATATAGGTAGCGACACTATCGAATAGAGGAATGCTAAAAAAATAAGCAAAAAATACTCAGTACTGCTAATTAACGGCGCCTTTAATGATAAAAATAGATAGGCACCCCACACGATGATATGCACTTTACGAATTGACTCTAGATTACTCATCTACCTACTCCTAAATCTATTTTTAGTTCACATTCTCTTTCCAACAAGTCAGAAACGTTTCATGATATTTCCTTCTTCTACATTGGGTAAAGTTGAAAAACATTTTTAACAAGTGAAAATATAATTGTTATTTGGAGTCCCCAAAAATCTATTCCTATTCTAGACATAAACCAAGTCAGATTAAAGATACAAATATAATGATAAGGCTTTCTTTTACTTTAGACTACCATAAAACAAGGAATCTTTCAACAAAATTCATTGTCAAACTACTCTACTATACAATTGACAGCCCAAATCTTTCAGAATAGAGCAATTCTAACTATCGAATACCTTGATTTCATAAATATATATGCAATTCTAAGCATAGAATTCCTATAAACTAAATGTTTTCGTACTCTTCTAAACCATTGATTGCTTTAAATCTAAATTTTTGAAGGATTCTAAAGCTATAATAGTCCCATCACAATCTGTTTTGAATGATTCACAATTTAGAAACTCTATGGCTTTACTTCTGTTAAATTAAAAAGGAACTGCCCAAGCAATCCCTTTCTGATTTTGAAATTATTTACTTAAACTTTGATAGTAGTGATAATCAATAACCCACCTATAAAAAGAGTTATAGTAAATTCCTTATTTATTGATTTCAAGTTCCGCCAACTGTGTTTGAATAACCGACAGTTCTGCCCCAGCCTGAAGAAGAGCAGCTGCAGTATAGGCACCTTCTACAATTGGAACACTGTTGATGATGATACTCTTATCACTGAAATCAGCCACCATTTCTAAGTTCATTTTAGCAGAACCTAGGTCAAAAAAGGCAAGTAAAGTATCTGCTGGATTTTCAGAAACAACCCTATCTACTTGATCAAAACTTGTTCCAATTCCTCCGTCCTCGGTTCCTCCTACATAAGTAATCGGAACATCTTTAGCCACTTCACTAATCAGTTCAACAACACCTTGTGCAATGTTTTTGGAATGTGAAACGATAACAAGACCAACACTTCCCATTAAACCACCCCAGTTTCTAAAAGAGCAGTAAAGAGTAATCCTGATGAGAATGATCCAGGATCAATATGTCCAAGAGATCGTTCTCCTACATAAGATGCTCTTCCTTTAGTTGCAAGTAAATCTTTGGTAGCATTCACTACCTGATCAATAACCTCTTGAGTCAACTGGCCATCAGACAAGGCGGCAATAACAGGAGTCCAAACATCAACCATTGTCTTTTCTCCAACTTCTGCTTTCCCGCGTTTGACAATCATATCCAAACCACTTTGTAAGATTTCTTCTAATTTCGAATTTGAATCAGCCTTGGACATGCCCATAAAAGCAGAGCCATACAAGGGACCAGAAGCACCGCCTACCTTACTCAGTAGTTGCATTGAAACAAGTTTAAAAACATCACTACTTGTCTCAAATTGCTTTCCTTCTAAGTTTTCCATAACTGCAGCCATGCCACGCGCCATATTTCCACCGTGATCTCCATCTCCTATAGGTGTGTCTAGTTCACTAAGATAATCTTTCTGTTCTTGAATCTTTTCATTAAAAAGCTTCATCCATTCAAGAGCTTGTTCAGCATTCATTTGACATTTCCTCCTTGAGTTTTACCAAGCTGGGGTAGTAACAGGTGCATTTAGAGCATCCAACCACTCATCATCTGCCAATCGAATCAATGTTAATGACAAACCAGCCATATCGATTGAAGTCATGTAGTTTCCAATTTTCTTAAATGCCAACTGAACACCTTTTTCATGGAGCAATTTAGCCACATCATTTGCAAATATGTATTGCTCCATAAGAGGAGTGCTTCCTAAACCATTAATGAGAAGGCCATAGCGTTCTCCAGCCTTAAGTTGGAAACCTTCAGATAATTTTTCAACCAATTCTGAGGCCAATTGTGCGGAAGGCTGCATTTTCTCTTTTTTATACCCTGGCTCACCGTGAATACCAACTCCATATTCAAATTCATCGTCTTCTAAAACAAATCCTGGTTTGCCAACTTCAGGAACGGTTGCTCCAGACAGGGCCAGCCCAATTGTTTTAATTTCTAAGACAAGTTTGTCGGCCAAATCCTTCATTTCAGCTAATGATTTACCAGAACGAGCCGCAGCACCCAAAATTTTATGAACTAAAATAGTACCTGCAACACCTCGACGACCTTGGGTATAGAGACTATTTTCAACAGCGATATCATCATCAACGACAACGCTTGCTACGTCAATACCTTCCATTTCAGCAAGTTCTTGTGCAATTTCAAAGTTCATAATGTCACCAGAATAGTTCTTGATGACCATAAAAACTCCAGCTCCTTCATCAGCTGCCTTAATGGCTTCTAAAATTTGGTCCGGAGTAGGTGAAGTGAAGACTGCTCCACAAATGGCAGCAGACAACATTCCATCTCCTACAAATCCAGCATGACTTGGTTCATGTCCTGAACCTCCACCTGAAATGAGTCCAACTTTTCCTGTCTTTTCTGCCTTTCTAACGATGACATCAAAACCATCTAAGCGTTCTACCAAGTCATCATGCATGAATGACAATCCCTGCAACATTTCATCAACAACTTGTGTCGGTTCATTTATAATTTTTTTCATGAGAAACTCCTTTCGGCATGTATCTTTGTTTTCGCTTTCATTATATATTTTTTATTGCTGGCTGATAAGGGACAGATTCTATTATTTGTCCCCTTTTAAACCCGTTTCAAACATTTTTTTGGTAAAATGAAGGAAGTAAAAGAAAGGTTTCCTATGGCATCATCACTTATTACAAAAAAACGGATTGCCAAGGCATTTAGAGACCTATTAGCTACTAGAGAATTTGACAAAATCTCCATTGTAGATATCATGGAATCAGCTGGCATTCGTAGACAGACCTTTTATAATCACTTTCTTGACAAATATGAACTGCTCGACTGGATATTTGAAAATGACTTAACCGAGTATATCACCAATAACTTGGACTTCATTTCAGGCCAAAAATTATTACAAGAATTATTTTTTTATTTCGAACAAGAGCGTGACTTTTATATTCAACTTTTTGATATTCAAGGACAAAATAACTTCTATGACCAATTTATCAGCTACTGTCGCTTGCTTGTATCAAAAATTTTAAGAGAATACGGTCAGATTGATATCGATTCATCTGCTTATACTTGTTTTTTGTTAGACTATCATTCACATGCTCTAGCAGAAATCGTGAAGGCTTACGTCAATAAAAAAAGTCCAGTTCCACAACCAGACTTTCTAATCATGACAATTATTGGAAAGAGACCACAATGACATTTATTTCAAATCATAAACAGAAAATTATTTCAAGTTACATCTCAGCAACTATCAGCAGTCATCCTGAATTAGAAAAACACCCTACCTTACCATTAGTCTATCAAAAAAATCGCAATCTTAATCAGGTTCCAATATTGTCGGGTGGAGGTTCAGGTCACGAACCTGCTCATATTGGATATGTGGGAGAAGGAATGCTTACCGCTGCTATCTATGGCCAATTATTTACTCCACCTACAAGAACTGAAATCTTAGAGTCCATTCGTTTTTTAAACAATGGTCACGGTGTCTTCATCATTGTAAAAAATTTCGAAGCAGACATCAAAGAATTTAGCTTTGCCATTAACACTGCTAGAAAAGAAGGAATTAAAGTCGGCTATAGTCTAGCACACGACGATATTTCAATTGAACCTCACAATAGATTTCAAATTAGAGGAAGAGGGCTTGCAGGAACTATTTTACTTCATAAAATCCTAGGATTTGCAGCTCAAAATGGTGCCGACATAGAGAAACTAACAGATTTAGGTCATGAGCTTGCTCCCGAAATCGCAACGATTGGCTTTGCAACCAAATCCGCTAGTCTACCCCAAACCACCCTTCCACTATTTAGCTTGGAAGAAGGAAAAATTTCCTATGGTATTGGGATACATGGCGAAGAAGGATATCGTATCGTCCCATTTCAATCATCGGAAATCCTTGCAAATGAAATTATAAGTAAATTAAGATTGCACTATCATTGGAAACGTGGTGATCAATTTATATTGCTTGTAAATAATCTAGGTACTACTACCAACTTAGAAATGGGCATATTTATCAATGATCTCCTTCAACTCTTAGAAATTGAAGGAGTCACTATTACCTTTATAAAATCAGGAACATTTATGACCAGTCTAGATATGGCAGGTATATCCGCAACTCTTTGCCCCGTAAAAAATAAACAGTGGTTAGAAGCGCTCAATGCTCCAACGACAGCTTTTGCATGGTAATTTGCTTGTATAACTCAAAAGGGCTACATCACTTGATGGCCCTTTGTTTTTATCTTATACTCAATGAAAATCAAAAAGCAAACTAGGAAACTAGCCGCAGGCTGTACTTGAGTACGGCAAGGCGACGTTGACGCAGTTTGAATTTGATTTTCGAAGAGTATTACGTTTAAAAGAACTCATTCTTGCAATTTCAAACAGTCCATCTATCCTTTACAATTCTTCTGATGAGCTTTGAGTTTTTTACCAGCCCAATCATAGTGGCTTGACGTGCTACTGATAAAGTAGGAACCTAGACTTGTCCCTCCTGTCCACTTATAGACACCTTTGGTAAAGAGTTCGTCATTGCTAAAAACTTCTATCGACTCTAACACTTCTTTATGTGATTGTTCTAGGAGTCTAGTCGCTTCTTCTAAGGAGGTTTTCTGGTGCTTCTTCCAAAAAGCGACATTCATTTCTCCATAAGTTTTCCAATTATAAGATTCAGGGAGAAAAGTTCTTTCGTGACCTTCTTGATTAGAATGTACCCAAGTCAAAAGTAACTGCTGCCATTCATAAAGATGGATCAAGACATCCCGTAGATTTTTATCCCTTTTCCAGTGAGATTCTTTTTTCTTTGGGTCTCTTGAAAAATCAAATGGAGTCTGTAGCTCATCTTCACTTAGTTGGGAGATGAAACGATTGAGCTTTTCATAGTTTTCCTTAGAGGCCAGCACTAGCTCCTCTTTTGTTTTCGGTCTAGGCACAGAGTTCTCCCCTCATATTGTTAGTTATTATTAGAAATTTTTTATCCTTTAAATCTCTATAACTTATCCTTTAATTTCTCAACAAAGAGATAGGCTGCTGGACAGGTCAAAGTATTCTTAATCGTCAAATGGTTGATTTGATGGATCTTTTTGCGATCTGTATGGGGGAACTCTCGGCAGGCCTTGGGACGAACATCATAGATGGAACAAAGATTATCTCCTCCTAGAAAGGGACAAGGCATGGATTTAAAAACCTTATCACCATCTTCATCGACCTGAAGGAATTCAGCTTCAAAAGCTGGTAATTTCATCTTAAAGTACTTGGCAATACGAGTGATATCTGCTTCCTTGAAGTCAGGTCCCAAGGTCTTACAACAGTTAGCACAGGCCGTACAATCAATTTCAGCAAAGACTTCTTGGTGAATCTGCTGGGCTATCTTATCTAGATTTTTTGGTGGCTTTTTCTTTAGATTGGCTAAAACTTTACGATGTTCCTTCTGCTTTTGCAAGGCTAGCTGGTGGTAGTACTCAATATCAATTTCTTTAGACATGGCTTCTCTCTTATTCTAATTACTTTCCCCTATTATACCATGCCTCCGGAGCATTTAAAAGTGTACTTTATAAGACTATACTTTTCTAAAATGCGTCAAAAAAACCTTGCAACTAGGTTGCAAGGTTAATGACATTAATCGAAGTTAACGTATTCTTTTTGAAGTTCAAGAACTTCTTCCATTGTTGAACACTCTGTAAGGGCACGGTTAGCGTACTCTTCCATCTTAGCAGTATCCAATTTCTTCATCAAGCTACGTGTACGGAGTACAGATGTTGCTGACATAGAGAACTCATCCAAGCCCATTCCGACAAGAAGTGGAACAGCTTTTTGGTCACCAGCCATCTCACCACACATACCAGCCCATTTACCTTCAGCGTGAGCTGCCTTGATAACGTTGTTAATCAAGCGAAGGATTGATGGGTTATATGGTTGGTAAAGGTATGAAACTTGTTCGTTCATACGGTCTGCCGCCATTGAGTATTGGATCAAGTCGTTTGTACCAATTGACATGAAGTCTACTTCTTTTGCAAATTGGTCTGCAAGCATTGCTGCTGCAGGGATTTCAATCATGATACCAACTTGGATATCATCCGCAACTGCAACACCTTCAGCAAGAAGGTTTGCTTTTTCTTCTTCATAAACTGCTTTAGCTGCACGGAATTCTTTCAAAAGGGCAACCATTGGGAACATGATACGCAATTGACCATGAACAGAAGCACGAAGAAGGGCACGGATTTGTGTACGGAACATTGCATCTCCAGTTTCAGAAATAGAGATACGAAGGGCACGGAATCCAAGGAATGGGTTCATTTCATGTGGCATATCGAAGTAAGGAAGTTCCTTATCTCCACCGATATCCATTGTACGAACAACCACTGGCTTACCATTCATTCCCTCAAGTACAGCCTTATATGCTTCATACTGCTCATCTTCAGTTGGGAAGTCTTGAGAATCCATGTACAAGAACTCTGTACGGTAAAGTCCAACAGCTTCTGCACCGTTGTTGTTAACACCTTCCACGTCTTTTGGAGTACCGATGTTAGCTGCTAACTCGAAGTGTTTACCGTCAGCAGTCACTGTTTGAGCATCTTTCAAAAGTGCCCATTCAGCTTTTTGTTTAGCATAAGCTTCACCAGCTGCTTTAAATTCTGCCGCTTGTTCATCTGTTGGGTTGATAATCACTTCACCAGTAATTCCGTTAACGGCAAGGATATCACCGTCTTTCACTACTTCAGTGATGTTATTTGTTCCCAATACAGCTGCAATTTCAAGTGTACGTGCCATGATAGCTGAGTGACTTGTACGTCCACCGATGTTTGTTACAAAAGCTTTTACAAAGTTTTTGTCCAATTGAGCTGTATCAGATGGTGTCAAGTCATGCGCAATTACGATTACTTCTTCATTGATAGAAGCTGGGTTTGGCAATTTTTTACCAAGAAGGTTTGCCAATACACGTTTTGTCACGTCGCGGATATCCGCTGCACGTTCTTGCATGTATGGGTTGTCTTCCATACCTTCAAAGATAGTGATGAACATGTCAGTCACTTCTTTAAGACCTGCTTCTGCATTGACTTTCTTAGCACGGATTGTTTCTTTAATCTGACCAATCAATTCTGGGTCAGCAAGAACCATCAAATGAGCGTCAAAAACTTGAGCCGCTTCTTCACCAAGCGTACCTACAGCTTTCTCACGGATAAGAGAAAGCTCGTTTTGAGAAGCTTCAAGAGCTACATCCAAACGAGCCTCTTCTGCGTTTGTATCTTCGACTGAAATCGTCTCGAATGACAAATCCGGTTGAACGAGTAGATATGCTTTTGCAACTGCAACACCGTCAGATGCCGCGATTCCTTTAAGCATTTCTGTCATTTTCCTTATGCCAATCCTTCTTTTTCCATTGTTTCTGAGATTGCAGCGATAGCGTCATCTGCATCTGCACCTTCAGCTGAGATAGTTACGTCAGCACCTTGGCCAACACCAAGACTCATAACACCCATGATTGATTTAAGGTTAACTGATTTACCTTTGTACTCAAGAGTGATATCTGAAGCAAATTTGCTAGCAGTTTGTACCAACAATGTTGCTGGACGTGCGTGAATACCTGTTTCTGCCACTACGTGGAAATCTTTAGAAGCCATAGTTTGACTCTCCTTTTGTTCTTTCTTTTTTGAGTTATATGTGATAACCCTTACAATTTGGTATTATATCATCTTCTAGGATTTTTTTCAAGCATTTTATGGGATTTATTCGATTTCCTTTCAGATAACTTCCTGAAAATCTTCTATTTTAGATAACAAAACACAGGATATAGTTTTCCAAAAAACTACTTGTAGGATAATCATCACTATTTCACAAAACAAACACTACATATTGTGTTTTGTTGCCTTGAGTAGAAAAATTGACCACTATATTTAGTTTCAAATCATTGACAAAAATTTATTTTCTGATATACTAAGAAAGTAATCTATTTTGAAAGAGGAGTTACACAATGGTAACCGTTTATTCTAAAAATAACTGTGTCCAATGTAAAATGACCAAACGTTTCTTGGACAGTAATAATGTCGCTTATCGCGAAATCAATCTTGATGAGCAACCTGAGTACATCGATCAAGTTAAAGAGCTCGGTTTCAGCGCGGCTCCTGTTATCCAAACACCAACTGAAGTCTTTTCAGGTTTCCAACCAGGAAAACTGAAACAATTAGCATAATCTTAGTACATCATCCAGAAGAAACTGCTTCTAGGGCTAACTTAGAAGCCTTTCTTTTGTAATTAGATAAGGGAAATTTTATGGGATTAAAACATCTTGAGGACGTGACTTACTTCCGTCTCAATAACGAAATCAACCGTCCTGTCAATGGACAAATCATGCTTCATAAAGATAAGGAAGCCTTGGATGCTTTCTTTAAAGAAAATGTCGTTCCAAACACTATGGTTTTTGATTCAATTAAAGATAAAATCAACTACCTCATTGAACACAACTACATCGAAACAGCCTTTATCAAGAAATACCGTCCAGAATTTTTGGAAGAATTGCATCAATTTATCAAAGAACAAAACTTCCAATTCAAGTCTTTTATGGCAGCTTATAAATTTTACAATCAATATGCCTTGAAGACAAACGACGGTGAATATTATCTTGAAAGTATGGAAGACCGTGTCTTCTTTAACGCCCTTTATTTCGCTGATGGGAATGAAGCTGTTGCAATCGATATTGCCAATGAAATCATCCACCAACGCTACCAACCTGCTACTCCTTCCTTCTTGAATGCTGGACGTGCTCGTCGTGGTGAATTGGTATCTTGTTTCTTGATTCAAGTAACTGATGACATGAACTCTATTGGACGTTCTATCAACTCTGCCCTTCAACTTTCACGTATCGGTGGTGGTGTGGGAATTTCCCTCAGCAACCTTCGTGAAGCTGGTGCTCCTATCAAGGGCTATGAAGGAGCAGCTTCTGGTGTCGTACCAGTTATGAAGCTTTTTGAAGATAGCTTCTCTTACTCAAACCAATTAGGTCAACGTCAAGGTGCCGGTGTTGTCTACCTCAACGTCTTTCACCCAGATATCATCGCCTTCCTTTCCACTAAGAAAGAAAACGCCGATGAAAAAGTTCGTGTCAAGACCCTTTCACTTGGTGTCGTGGTACCCGATAAATTCTACGAATTGGCTCGTAAAAATGAAGAAATGTACCTCTTCAGCCCATATTCTGTAGAACTTGAATATGGTGTGCCATTCAACTATATCGACATCACTGAAAAATACGATGAATTGGTCGCAAATCCAAATATCCGCAAGACAAAAATCAAAGCGCGTGATTTGGAAACGGAAATCTCTAAATTGCAACAAGAGTCTGGTTACCCTTATGTCGTCAACATTGATACGGCTAACCGTGCAAATCCTGTTGATGGTAAAATCATTATGAGTAACTTGTGTTCTGAGATTCTTCAAGTCCAAGAACCAAGCTTGATCAACGATGCTCAAGAATTCCTTCAAATGGGAACAGACGTTTCATGTAACCTTGGTTCAACCAACGTGGTCAACATGATGACTTCACCTGACTTTGGTCGTTCTATCCGTGCTATGGTTCGTGCCCTTACTTTCGTTACAGATAGTTCACACATCGTAGCTGTGCCTACGATTGACCATGGAAATAGCCAAGCTCACACCTTTGGACTTGGTGCCATGGGACTTCACAGCTACCTTGCCCAACAACTGATTGAGTATGGATCGCCTGAGTCTGTTGAGTTTACAAGCATCTACTTTATGCTTATGAACTACTGGACCTTGGTTGAGTCAAACAATATCGCACGTGAACGTGGTATTACCTTCCATAACTTTGAAAAATCAGACTATGCTAACGGAAGCTACTTCGACAAGTATGTAACTGGCGAATTTGTTCCAAAATCAGATCGTGTTAAAGAACTCTTCAAAGATGTCTTTATCCCAAGTGCTGCTGACTGGGCTGAACTTCGCCACAAGGTTCAAGCAGATGGTCTTTACCACCAAAACCGCCTTGCTGTAGCACCAAATGGTTCTATCAGCTATATCAACGATGTTTCTGCTTCTATCCACCCGATTACGCAACGTATCGAAGAACGACAAGAAAAGAAAATTGGTAAAATCTACTATCCTGCTGCTGGCTTGTCGACAGAAACCATTCCTTACTACACTTCTGCTTATGACATGGATATGCGTAAAGTCATCGATGTTTACGCCGCTGCAACTGAGCATGTGGACCAAGGGCTTTCACTCACACTCTTCATGCGTAGTGACATTCCAAAAGGTCTTTACGAATGGAAGAAAGAAAACAAACAAACGACACGTGACTTGTCTATCCTTCGTAACTATGCCTTTAACAAGGGTATCAAGTCTATCTACTACGTCCGTACCTTTACAGATGATGGTGGAGAAGTCGGTGCCAACCAATGTGAAAGCTGTGTGATTTAATCTTTGCTTGAGGAAACTACATTTTCTCAGATAAGTATTCATTCACCGTGCTAAACCGGAATAAGCATCTATACTATGAAATAACAAAAAAGTCGGGCTTCCGACTTTTTGTGCGATACTCCTCTAGAATTATGATAAAATAGAGATATTGTGAGTTCGCAATACTAAACACAGAAAGAGATTTCAAATGGAAACTTACTACAAAGCCATTAACTGGAATGCCATCGAAGATGTCATCGACAAATCAACTTGGGAAAAACTGACGGAGCAATTCTGGCTTGATACGCGTATCCCCTTGTCAAATGACTTGGATGACTGGAGAAAGCTATCAACTGTAGAAAAAGACTTGGTTGGAAAAGTCTTTGGTGGTTTAACCCTTCTCGACACTATGCAATCTGAAACAGGGGTTCAGGCCCTTCGTGCAGACATTCGTACACCACATGAAGAAGCTGTTTTCAATAACATCCAATTTATGGAATCTGTCCACGCAAAATCTTACTCATCAATCTTTTCTACCTTGAATACCAAGGCTGAGATTGAAGAAATTTTCGAATGGACCAATACCAATCCCTATCTACAAAAGAAGGCTGAAATCGTCAATGAAATCTACCTCAACGGTAGCCCACTTGAAAAGAAAGTTGCCAGTGTCTTCCTCGAAACCTTCCTTTTCTACTCTGGTTTCTTCACTCCCCTCTACTATCTTGGTAACAACAAACTAGCCAACGTCGCTGAAATCATCAAATTAATCATTCGTGATGAATCTGTTCACGGAACCTACATCGGTTACAAATTCCAACTTGGTTTCAATGAATTGCCTGAAGAAGAGCAAGAAAAGCTCAAAGAATGGATGTACGACCTACTCTACACTCTCTACGAGAACGAAGAGGGCTATACAGAAAGCCTCTATGACGGTGTTGGTTGGACGGAAGAAGTTAAAACCTTCCTTCGCTACAATGCCAACAAGGCACTCATGAACTTGGGACAAGATCCACTCTTCCCAGACTCAGCAGATGATGTCAACCCAATCGTTATGAACGGTATTTCAACAGGAACATCTAACCACGACTTCTTCTCTCAAGTCGGAAATGGTTACCTTCTTGGTGAAGTTGAAGCTATGCAAGACGATGACTACAACTACGGTTTGGACTAATTTAATTATCCCAGAACTGATAACAAATATCATGGTTTGTTTAAAACAACCATGATATTTTTGTTTTTGTTTTCTTTTGTTTTTTAAATTGATTGATTGGATACTTTATGATAAAATAGTAATAGAAATAGAGGTGATAACGATGCTAAAGCAGGAAAAACTAGATAATATTCTGGAAACGGTAAATACAAAGGGAACTATTACTGTAAAAGAAATCATGACTCGCTTGGATGTGTCAGATATGACTGCTAGACGCTACTTACAAGAGTTAGCTGACAAGGATTTGCTTGTTCGTGTGCATGGAGGAGCTGAAAAAATTCGTACAGGCTCCATTTTAAATAATGAACGTTCCAATATTGAAAAACAAAGCTTACAGATTGCAGAAAAACAAGAAATCAGCCGTTTTGCAGGTCATCTAATCGATGAAGGTGAAACTATTTTTATCGGCCCAGGTACAACCTTGGAATCTTTTGCCCGTGAACTTCCAATCGATAATATTCGTGTTGTAACAAACAGTTTACCAGTTTTTCTCATACTAAACGAACGAAAACTAACAGATTTGATTTTAATTGGTGGAAACTATCGCTCTATCACTGGAGCCTTTGTCGGAACACTAACCTTGCAAAACTTAGCTAATCTCCAATTTTCTAAAGCTTTCGTTAGCTGTAATGGTATTAAGGACAATGCGATTGCGACCTTTAGTGAAGAGGAAGGTGAATCTCAACGCATCGCCCTCAATAATTCCAATAAAAAATACTTACTAGCTGACAATAGTAAGTTCAATAAATTTGATTTTTATACCTTCTACAATATCTCTGATATTGATACCATCGTTTCAGATTCTAAACTGAGCAAAGAAACGTTTGAACAACTTTCAAAACAAACAAAAATTATTCTTTCTAAACCATAGAACTGAGGATTGAAAAAATATAAAATGCGTCATATCAAAAAAATAAGAATCTTGATATGACGCATTTTTTGATGAAGATTTTTACAAAGAGTTTCCTAGATTCTTTATGATTGTTGAAACGGCATAAAATCTGAATCAAAGGAGATATTATCCCATTCTTCAGGACTGATAAAATTTAAAAAGATATTTTTAAATTCTTCCAGCTCATAGTCTGAATGGCAAATCCATTCTTTACCGGTAGAGACATACCATTTCCCAAGACTTTTCAATTCTTCATTCGTCAAACACGGTATTTGAGAACATTTATCAAAATTGATAATATAAACTTTTTCATAAATAGATTGGATAAAATCTTTGAACATCTTTTGCCTCACTAGAATTCTATATCTAATTACTAATTCTACTAGTCTATAATCTGACTTTCTGCTACTTTCTTGTACCAGTGAGCTGATTTCTTAGGATAACGTTCTTGAGTTTCAAAGTCTACATAGAAGAGACCGTAACGTTTCTCATAACCGTTTGACCATGAGAAGACATCCATTAATGACCAAATGAAGTAACCTTTTACATTAGCTCCATCTGCAATCGCATCAGACAAGACCTCTAAGTGTTGCTTCACGTAATCAATACGACCATCATCGTAAACAGTGTTATCAACGAACTCATCTTTATAACCAAGTCCATTTTCGGTGATGTAGATTTTCTTATAGTTCGGATAATCTTTCTTCACTCGCATGATTTGGTCATACAAACCTTGAGGGTAGATAATCCAATCCCAATCCGTACGTGGTACATAATCAGGAGCTACACGACGACCAACACCTTTGATTTGGTATTTAGAGCTTCCTTTCTCACCCTTACCATTATGGATAATTTCAGTTTCTCCATCAAAGGCTTCCATCCAGTCACTCATATAGTAATTGATTCCAAGGAAGTCGTTCAAGTCTTTCGCAGCTTCTAATGCTGTGAAATCTTCTTCACGAAGATCCAAGCTACCACCATTGACTGATAAGATATGGTTGACACCTTCCATTGTTTCATCTGAATAGCGACCTAGATAAGTTGCATCCAAGATAAATTTATTGTGAATAATATCTTCCAACTCAGTAGCGCGAACATCTGCTTGATTTTCAGGATCTAGAGGATATTTAGTAGGCAGGGCATGAACAACACCAATTTCACCTTTATAACCTTTATCTTTATATAGCTTGACTGCATGCGCATGAGAAACCATCATATTGTGGTGCGATTGGAAAACTTTGGCAAGGTCGTACTGAATACCTGGAGGGAATTTCCCAACCAAGTATTGACCATCACCGATTGGCCCAATTTCATTAAAGGTTGTCCAATAGTTTACTTCTGGAAATTCTTCAAAACAGAAGGCAGCGTAATCTACAAAGTGTTCGATATTTTCACGGTTTAAGAAGTCTCCATTTGAGTGAAGAGCTTCTGGAGTGTCAAAGTGATGAAGAGTTACAAAGGGCTCAACGTGACGTTTGTGACACTCTGCAAATAAATTATGATAAAACTCGACACCTTTAGCATTTACTTGACCGTAGCCTGTTGGGAAAATACGTGACCAAGCAATAGAAATTCGAATACCATTGACACCATACTCTTCTGCTAGCTTGAGGTCAACTGGATATCGATTGTAAAAATCACTGGCTGGTTCGGCAGTGTACCAATAGTTATCTTCAAGATATTTATCCCACGCAACTGGTCCTTTTCCATCAGTATGCGTAGCACCTTCTGCTTGATAGGCAGCTGTTGCGCCACCAAAAATAAAGTCTTTTGGTAATGTTTTTGTCATTTTTTTCACCTATTTCTTGATTTAAATAAAGTAAAAGTGAGAGGAGAGGAGTCAGTGAGCCATCCTTCTCCATCTCACTTCTTGTACCGAGTCACCAAATTGTGACATGAGGAGGTAAAAACGATATCTTTTTACCGACGAATTAATAAGGCGATTAGGAAATTCGCCATAGCGATTTCCGTAACGAGAGGAGACTATTTCAGAGTCCCTATCGTTAATCGAATTGTGACATGAGGAGGTAAAAACGATATCTTTTTACCGACGAATTAACAAGGCGATTAGGAAATTCGCCATAGCGATTTCCGTAACGAGAGGAGACTGTTTCACAGTCCCTATTATTAATCGAATTGTGACATGAGGAGGTAAAAACGATGTCTTTTTACCGACGAATTAACAAGGCGATTAGGAAATTCGCCATAGCGATTTCCGTAACGAGAGGAGACTGTTTCACAGTCCCTATCGTTAATCGAATTGAGCTTGTACGAATGCAAGAGCACCTTTTCCATCACGGGTTAATTTGATGTATTGAGCGCCTTCTGTCTTGGCAAGTTTAATACCGAGTTTATCTGTTTCTGCTTTCATATCTTCAAAGTTTGAAGCAACTTGAGGGGCAAGGATAACCAAATCAAACTCTGGCAACATTTCACGGTGGGCACCATAGCCACCTGCTGCTGCTTTCACAGGAACATTGTATTCTGCAGCTGCCTTGTTCAAAGCATTTGCAAGGAGACCACTTGTACCCCCACCAGCACAGAGTACGAGGACATTTGTTTCTTCAGTGATTTTATTTTGTGCTGCTTCTACACCCGCTTTCTCAAGAATAGCATCTGCTTTTGCAGTGTTGAAGTTTGCAGCAACTTTTTCTTTCAATTCATCATTAGATTTACCTGAACGTTCTTCTTCGAGAATTTGTTCATCATAGACTTTAAGGAATGGATAGTAAATGACTACGTCAACCACGATTAAAAGAGCAGCAAGAATGAATGATAGAACTTGGAAGTTCGTACCAAGAACTAGACCTAGTGGAGCTGGAGTTGTCCATGGTAGATTAGCAGTAAATGAGTTCATTCCAAGAGTTTCAATAAAGAATTTGAAGATCCAAACGTTTGCGATTGGAGCAAAGATAAATGGAATGAAGAAGATTGGGTTCAATACAAGTGGTGCACCAAACAAAATTGGTTCATTTACACCGAAGAAGGTAGGAACTACTGAAGCACGTCCGATTGCACGGTTACGTTTTGATTTTGTTAACCACATGAACATGAATGGAACAACCAGTGTCGCACCAGTACCACCCATGGTAACGATAAACATTTGTGTACCAGAAGTAAGAATCTTGTCAGCGTGCATACCTTGTTGGAGAAGATTCAAGTTGACTTCGGCATTGGCATAGGTAATTGCTGCGATAGCAGGTTCAACAATAGATGGACCATGGATACCAACAAACCAGAAGAAGGCAAATGCACCAAAGATAATCGTAATACCTAGATAACCATCAGCAGCAGAGAATAATGGTGCAAAGAATTTACCGATTGATTCTGCTACGCTTGCACCAACAAAATGACGAGCTAGTAAATCAAGAGCATAAAGTGAAACAACTGAGAGAGTGAATGGAATCACATCTTTAAAGACTTGTGAGATATTTGGTGGAACTTCGTCAGGCATACGAATAGTGACGTTGTTCTTAACACAAACCTTATAGATTGCTACGGTAACAAAGGCAGCAAGGAAGGCTGAAAGCAAACCTTTTGTCCCCAAGAATCCAGTAGCTAAACCATTTTCGATAGGGTCAGCTGCCAACATCAACAAACCAACAATTGCTGCCAACAATGTTGACATATAGTTGATTTGATTGGTTTTCTCCATGCTACGGTTTACTGAGTCGGTCAATGATTTAGCAGTCGTACCAGCTACCAAGAGAGCCAGAATACCCATAGAATAGCTATAAGGTTTCATCAGAAAGGCTACAACTTCATCAGACCATTTAAAGCCCCATGAGTTTGGTACAAAGGCAATTAAGATAAAAATACTTGAGAAGAGAATAACAGGCATACCTGCAATGAAACCATCACGAATAGCACGAAGATAGATATTACGAGATAATTTCTCAAAGAAAGGTTTTCCTTTCTCGATAAATGCAATTAGTTTGTTCATTATTTAACTCCTCTCTTATAAAGTTCGATTAAGTGGTGCATCAAATCTTTTAACAAGACAGTTGTCATCAAGTGGTCTTGGCCATGCATCATGGTCACACTATAGGCTAAGTCCTCACCTGAAGCTTCCTTAGTCAATAGACTTGTTTGCGCGTGGTGAGCCTCTGCAATGCAAGAACCAGCTTCCTCTACAAGAGTATCTGCTTTTACAAAATCACCAGCTTCAGCAGCCTTCAAGGCTTCCAATAGTTTCGAACGAGCATCGCCAGCATAGGCTACGATTTCAAAACCTAACAATGTTACTTCTTCTCTATTCATGATAGAATTCTCCTTATATAGTTTTAAATAAATTTTTATGACAATAAACGTTGGATATGTAGAACTAGATAAACACGTTCACTTTTATACAAATCAATACCCGTATGTTGCGTAATCACATCATAAATCTTGGAACCAATCTCGAACGCTTTTGGATAGGATTGTTTAATATGATCTTCCATATCCAGAAGTGATTGGTTATCATCTCTAGATCTGTCTAAATAATCCAAGAAATAATTCAAATGAATCATAAAACGATCATAGAAATGATTATTCTCTTTAGTTCGTTGAATTGCATAGTCTGTTAAAACTTCTTCAACATTCCTGAGAATTTCTTTCCTCTTATCAATCGACTCCACAAGTTCCACTTCATTTTCACCTTCAGCATTAATGAAATGATAAGCAATCCGAATAATTTCGTCCTCAGGAAAATGATCTGCTAGCTTCTGGCTGTAAATTTCAAATGCTTCATTTGCGATTTGAAAAGCGACAGGATACTTAGTGGAAATATCTGGCAGATTACTATCCTTGTACCTTCCTTGTGCTAGAGCTTGGTAAGAACAGTAAATATGATCTGTCAAGGTTACGTAGAGATACTCTTGAATCGGATAATGATATTTCTTTGATAGCTTATCAATGATTTCATAAGTCACTGTGATAAAATCAAGCGGAACATCTTTGAGGAGAGCCATAAAGTTTTCTCTTGACTCTTCGGTCTTCATCCGAAAGATTTTCTCAACCTGATGTTCAGCAATCAAATCCCCCTTCTTCTTTCCAAATGTAATCCCCTTACCAATCACAATCACTTCTTCTCCTTTATCATTTCTGACAAGCGAGACATTGTGATTCATTGGATTTAGAATTCGATACATGTCAACCTCCTTTTATATCTTAAAGGTATATGAGTACAAAAAATGACCACAAATGAACTAGGAAATCAGCCGATTTCTAATTCACCTGTGATCATGCCTAATATTACTTAGTAACACTCACCTTGTATTAACTTGTGATTTAAGTATAGCACAAGTAAGTTATTTTGTAAACCTTTACATGAAACTTTTTTTACTTTATTTGAGCATATTTTATCAAAAAAATAAAACAGTAAACAAAATTAGAAAACAAGTGTTTATAGCGCAGAAAATTTCATCTCAGTTCAAAAACAAGTGTACTAATAACTCTATATTTTTTTGAAAGCTCCAAACCAAAATCCATTATTCCTAATAAACAACTCATCACCAAAAGCTCTAGTATGTTTTGAACCGATTTCTAATTTTACAAGACGCATAGGAGCCAATAATTCAATTAACTCACTTTCTGTATAAACTCTTTCTAACATTGAATCTAGTTTTCTACGTATATAACCTTTTTCTAGTAAAGAATTATCAGGAATTGCATCTCGGAAAATTCCATCTTTCCGTGGACAATAAAAATAATACATTCCTCCTGTTTTCAACATCCTTTTCACCTCTGAAAAATAGTTCTGTCTATCTTTTTCATCCACTATAAATGTAATCGCAGACATTATATCAAATATAGAATCGAAATGGTTGTCAGGAAAATCTAAACCTTTACCTACATCTGTCTGTGTTATATGACAATTTAATTGTGGAAATGACTTAGTCAATAATCGTTTTGCACTATCAGCGGCCTCTTTTGTTAAATCTACACCACAATAAGTATCCGCATAATGATTTTCAATTAAATAGTAAAGATTCCTTCCAAAACCACAACCAACTTCTAATACCCTGCACTCATCGTTTTGAGTAACGATTTGATTTCTCAAAGAAAAAATCTTTTGAACTGCATCATTAGGAACTAAGCGTGTCTCTGTATTTGATGATTGGGCGTGTAATTCTTCCCATTTCTTGTGATTATCTTCATTTAAAACAAATGTATCCATTGAACTCTCCATATCTCATTATCGTTTCTACATGATGAAATCCAGCACTCTTTAACATTTCTTTATTTTCAGCATGAGTGTGGTTAATCATAACTCCCTCCAAGCTCAATTGCTTAGATAGAATTTCTTCTGGACTAAATCCATGTTCTTGCTTGAATTTAATATAATTGGAAACTATCAACTTATTTACCTTCGGATCTGTCATGATTTCTTTCTCAAATAGAATAAACGCTCCACCTTCAACTAACGATTCATGTATTTTTGATAAAATCTTTATTCTCTTGTCTGGGAGAATAAACTGAAGGAAATAATAGCTAATAATTAAATCGCTGGGTTCTAACCTGGCTTCCTCCACGGAGCTTGTTATAAATTCAAGCTCAGGAAATTTTGATTGTGCCACCTGATTCATTTCTGGAATCTCTTCTATCCCGATAAAACGAACTTCTTTTTTAGACTTGTGACGCTGGTATAATTTACCAATCAAATTACCCGTTGCAGAGCCTAGCTCATAACATAAGGAATGGTCACGAATAAAAAAATCGCTTAGATGACAAACAAGGTCATGTCCTTCATCATATAAAGGAATGGATTGTCTAACATGCTCATCAAAATGTTGAGCTACACCATTACCAAAACTCCATTGTGTTCCATTTTGAATAACAATATCATTTCCAACTTCCATAAACTACTCCTCTTCTCCCTTGACTTTCCAGTTTACTAATACCAATGCTAACACAACCATCGAACCACCAAGAACTAAATTCAATGTAAACGGCTCATGTAAGCCCATAATAGAAAAGATAGTTGAAAATACTGGAACTAAAAACAAGAAACTGCTAGCTACTGTTGCTCCCCTTTGTCCTAGACTATAAAACCACAGTCCAAACGAACCAACAGACGCAGGAATAATTAACCATATAAACCAAACCCAGCCCCAAAATCCTAAATTTAGAAAGTTATAACTTTCATGCACAGGTATTGAGAATATGTAAAGGAATACCCCACCTAATAACAATTGCCAAGCTGTAAATATCCATGGACCGTTATCAAAAGGAATTTTCTTGGTGACAACTGTATTGACCGACCAACAAAATGAACCAAGTAAAGCAAACAAAGCACCTAAACTAAACGCAGATACATCTAGTCCTATACAAGTAACAACTCCAGCCACACCTAATATTAATGCACTTATCTTCTGAATAGTCAATGTATCTTTTAACAAAAAATGTGCTAAGAAAGCTAACCAAAGAGGATTCGTAAATAAGATAATGGAAGACATCGATGATGATACATCATGAGCTAGGGCAAGATTAAGAAATCCCATGGTTCCAGCTGTCTGTAAAATCCCGATAGTCACAACCAATATAAACCCCTTTATCTTACTACCTTGACTTTTAGGGATGATAGTCCCTCCCTTGCCAAATAAAAACGATAATACTAACATCACTAACCCAGCAATAATAAATCGAACACCCCCAAGTAATAATGGAGGAGTCTTTTCAACTACTATGAGATATTTCCCAGTTGGAAAAGACGACCCCATAAAAAGTGTGGTAAGTAATATAGAAATCAAAAAAATAAAATTTGAACCTCGTTTCATTTATTTCCCCTTCTTTTAAAAGATATTGATGATATTTTTTGTCTTTTATTCTACTCTTTTAAAAATGAATGTCAAGAGATTTATCAAAAAATTCCAAGATTATTTTTTTAAACTCCTATGTATTGAGAAAAAAACAAAAAAAGGCTATACTGGTAATTGTGGATAATGATTATCTTTTTATATGGAGGTACAAACATGCGATTGTCATCAGGTTGGGAACAGTCAGTCTATGTCTTACTCATGTTAGATCAGCTCCCTGAAGGAAAATATATCAATACAATTTCCTTGAGTGAACGGCTAGAAGTTTCAGATTCTTATTTGAAAAAAATTATAAAACTATTAGACAACGAAGGGTTGGTTAAATCCGTTAGAGGGAAAAATGGAGGCGTTGCTCTTTCTAAACCCCTCAGCCAAATCACCTTTTACGATGTATTTGTAGCTATAGAAGGAAAAAATCGAATCTTTGAAAGTCAAAATCTTCTAAAAAAATTCTTAGGCAACGAGGAAAGTAAAAAGGCTAAAAGATGCGTTGTAACCAACTCTCTTGATATTATTGAAAACACTTTAGTTGCAACCCTGACTTCTATTACACTCAGCCAGGTAGCCCATCAATCTGAGATTAACTATGATTTAACCGATATCAGAAATTGGGTCAATAAATGCCAAAACTAGCTGGAGAAAAAATTTTTCAGCTAGTTTTTATGAATCCTTGACAAATAATTTTACAAGGACTATACTATATTTGAAGATATAATATATCTTCTATATCGTCAACAATGATCTTTCATTGCATGCTTTTGGATAGCTAAAGAAAGAAGGTTCTTATGAAAGTTATTTTAGCTACTGACCAAGATGGTTTCCAACTGAAAGAAACCGTCAAACACTATCTGCTTCATTCTGGTTATGAAGTAATTGATCTCAACTCTACACAAGGTTCTGAGGATTTCGTTGATTCTACTGTCAATGCTATTACAGAGTTTAGAAAATATAAGCAAGCTCGCGCTATTCTTTTTGACAAGTTTGGACATTCTTTTATGCCTGCTAATAAGTTTAAAGGTATTATCTGCGCCGCTGTTTCCGATGAACACTCTGCCATGATGACTATTCGACACAATTCTACTCCAATCATTACAATTGGTTCTGGAATTACAGGTGATATTTTAGCAGTTGAAATAGTCAAAACCTTTCTTGAGCACAACTATGATGCTGGCCGTC
Source organism: Streptococcus mitis (assembly GCF_047464945.1). Classification (GTDB taxonomy): domain Bacteria; phylum Bacillota; class Bacilli; order Lactobacillales; family Streptococcaceae; genus Streptococcus; species Streptococcus mitis_EA. The sequence goes on from NZ_JASHAX010000001.1 coordinate 348,233, forward strand.
ACCAAGTTCGCATTGATATGCTGAACAAGCTCTGCTAGGAGGTATTCCCATGAAAATAGCTCTCGGTTGTGATCACATTGTAACAGATGTGAAGATGAAGATTTCAAAACACCTAAAAGAACAAGGTCATGAAATCATTGATGTTGGTACTTATGATTTCGTCCGTACCCACTATCCTATTTATGGTCGCTTAATTGCAGAGGAAGTCGTCAATGGACGGGCTGACTTTGGAGTTGCCCTGTGCGGTACAGGTGTTGGAATTGCTGTATCTGCTGATAAAGTTCCTGGAACTCGAGTTGTACTTGTCGGAGATGTTGCGACTGCTCGTTCCGCTCGTGAAAATCTCAATGCTAATATTGTTGCTTTCGGTGGTGCTATCCTAGGTATCAATTTCATTAACAACATTGTAGATGAATTTATCAATACCAAATACAAACCAAGTCCTGAAAAAGAGGAATTGATTGCGAAAATTGATAAACTATCTGAAGTGAGCCCAGATGTAGCTGCCAATGATCATATCTTCGATGAAGAGAATGCCAAGTGGGATCGTGGAGAATATCACGATTAACTTGTATTCCGCCTTCTATATTTTATCTAATACTCAATGAAAATCAAAGAGCAAACTAGGAAACTAGCCGCAGGCTGCTCAAAGCAGTGCTTTGAGGTTGTAGATAGAACTGACGAAGTCAGCTCAAAACACTGTTTTGAGGTTGTGGATAGAACTGACGAAATCAGTAACCATACCTACGATAAGGCGACGCTGACGTGGTTTGAAGAGATTTTCGAAGAGTATAACCTTGAGGATAACTAACTCAAGGTTATTTTTACATCATCAAAAAAGTCTAGAGATATTTCTATCCCTAGACTGAAGTTATTTTCACAATTTGAGTGCTACACGCGTTCTTTCCATGAAGTCGCTGTTGTTTGAAGAACTTTATTGAGTTCGTCAATGTTTTCAAAACCAGTTGTGCGAAGCCATTCGCGAGCTGCTGCTTCACCATCTTTGATGTAAGCTTCAACTGATCCAGCCCATGTTGCACGGCCACAAAGAACTCCGTTAAAGTTTGCACCTGATTCATGAGCAAATACAAGAGTATCTTGGAAGAGTTTAGCTGATACACCAGCACTCAAGTAGATGTATGGCAAGTTAGTTGCTTCATCTTGTGCTTTAAAGAAGGCTGCTGCTTCTTCACGTGTATAAACGACTTCACCTTCAGCGAAACCTTCAACATATTTAATGTTAACAGGGACTTCCACTTTCAAGACATCAATGTTAAAGCGTGGGTCTGAGAAGACTTTCATAGCACCAATAACTTTGTGTGGTTTTACTTTCGCGTATTCTACAGAACCTGCGTCCGCAATTTTTTCATCGTAAGCAAGGATTTCAAGGAAGAATGGGATATCTTCAGCCACACATTCAGAACCGATACGTTCGATGTAGGCTTGTTTTTCTTGATTGAGTTCGTCTGAGCTATCTACATCATAGTAAAGCAAGAATTTAACTGCATCTGCACCTTCTTCTTTAATACGTTTTGCAGACCAAACATCCAAGCAGTCTGGCAAGCGTTTTGTACTTGTTGTGTCATAACCTGTTTTTTCATAAGCAAGGAGAAGACCAGCTTTTTCATCAAGAGCTTTAGTTGCTGGAAGTCCATACTCAGGGTCAAGAAGCATTGATGAAGCGTATTTAGTCAATTCATCTGCTACCAAGACTTTCAGTTCTTCCATTTGAGCTACAGTTGGTTCTTCTGTTTGGTGTTGAGCCATGAGGCGTTTCAAAGCACCACGTTGGTCAAAAGCAAGAGCTGAGATGATTCCTTTTTCATCAGAAAGTTTTTCTAAGCGTGCACGTTTTTGTTCTGTTAAAGCCATTTTATACCTCTTTTACTATTAATTGATCATATAGAGCTTGATAGTTGGCCATGTTGACATGACCAGTCATTTTTTCTTGAGCATTGAGCATACCAAGGACATTTGCCTTGATGAGTAATTCTGCATCCGATTCTTTGTGAAGAAGTCCTGAAGAAATTCCTGCCACAGTAGAGTCTCCAGATCCAACAGGATTTACCACCTGAATTCTAGGAATATCGACCTTGTAGAAAGTGTCACCATGTTTGGCAAAAGCACCGTTGGCACCAAGTGAAACGATAATCCATTCAATCCCTGCAAACAAGGGTTCTTGAAGTACTTCTTTTAATTCATCCAAATCCTCAGAAACTTCTCTTCCAAGAAGCTGAGACAATTCCTCATTATTTGGTTTGATGACTGTTGGTTTATGTGGTGATTCAAGAACCGCCTGAAGTGCTGCACCAGAGCAGTCCAAGACAACAGGCTTGCCAGCTTGATTAGCAAGTTCTACCAAGCTCGCATAGTAATCAACTGGAAGGCCAGCTGGTAAACTACCTGAGATGGCTACTACTTCAACCGAGTCCAGGAGATTTTTGAAATGTTCCAAAAAATCTTGACCTTCCTGTTCCAATACTACAGGACCTTTTTCAAGAACTTCTGTTTGGTTGTCTCCGTGGAGAATAGCGATACAGTTCCGAGTTTCTCCCTGAATAGAAAAGAAATCTTTCTTAACATTATCATCAATATTTTCAACTAAGAACTCGCCAAGTTTACCACCCACTAAACCAGTAGCAAGAACAGAATCCCCAAATTCTGAAAGTACTCGGGTAACATTGAGCCCCTTACCACCAGCCGTTTTGGTTACATCCACCACACGATTGACAGTATCAATCTTCAACTCATCCAAGGGATAGGAAATATCAATGGATGGGTTCATTGTGACTGTTAAAATCATAGGTCACCTCTTAGTCGTGGTATTCTCCGCGATCCCATTTTTCAAGGAATTCAGTGAAGAAGTTTGCGTCTGTTTGTTGAGCATTGTGACTTTCAACGTGTTCAATTTTCGCAATCAATTTTTTGTTTTCTTCAGTTGGTTTGTATTCAGCATGGATGAAAGCTTCGATGATATCGCACATGAGCAATTCACCAGTAATCTTACCACCAAAACCGATAACGTTGGCGTTCAATTGTTCTTTAGCATAAAGTGCTGTTGTCATATCACGAACCAAGGCAGAACGGACACCCGGAACTTTATTTACAGCGTTGTTGATACCAACACCAGTACCACAGATACATACTCCAAGATCAGCTTGACCGCTAGTTACAGCTTCCCCTACTTTTTTACCAAAGATTGGGTAGTGAGTACGTGTATGGTCATATGTACCAAAGTCAATAACTTCATATCCTTTTGATTTCAAAAATTCTGAAACCGCCATTTTTTCATCTGTTACGATGTGGTCACATCCAATTGCAATTCTCATTAGTTATTCCCTCCGATTAATTATATAAATCTAATATCATTTATCCTTACTCAAGAAAAATCAAGATTAGCTTAGGAAGCGAGCTGCAAGCATAACTGAGGTTAGCTAAAGTGAGCTGACAACAGATTATCTTGATTTTTGAAGAGTATTAGCACATTTTGTTCAACATATCGACCCTAATTTGGTGACGTCCACCATCGTATTTACCGTTAACAAATCCTTTAGCGATGTTTTTAGCCAATTCATCACCAACAAGTTGTGCACCCATAGTGATCATACGTGAGTTGTTGTGGCCACGAGTCATATAAGCTGAACGTTCGTCAGATACTTCTGCGGCAACCATTCCTTTGATTTTAGTTGCAACCATGAATGGACCAGCACCATAAGCATCAATCACGATACCAAGGTTTTGTTCTTCTTTGTTTACTTCTGCAGCAACAGCAAGAGTCACATCAACAAAGTCTTGACCTTCAGCTGTAACATCCACAACGTGGAAGTTTTCTTTTTCCAAGAAGTCTTTCACAACTTCTTTCAATCTCAAACCTGCAGCATCTGCACCGATAACAATAGACATATTGTATACTCCTTTTTATTTTTCTAGGCTAATAAAACCTTTTATAGTTAGCAGTTTACCTACAAAAGACTTTCTAGCAGTTTATTGACAAATTAGATTGAATGAGATGAATGACACCTTATTCAAGTTTAGGAAACCAGTTTCCTAGAAATAATCTTTCTCCACGAAAGAAAATATAACAAGCGATTATTTGTTTGTTACAAACATCATTTGTTGCTTACAAACATAATATACTCCTATTCTCTGAAAAAGTCAACAGTTAATGTTTGTTTTTGTGTTTTGTTTTTCAATCTAAAAAATTTCGATATCAAAACCAATTTGATCCACTTGACCAGGTTCTAGGAGACGAACATTCTTCTTATCTTCTAGGTGATCTCCTTCTTCAAGGGATGTTGACAAGCCAGACCATGGTTCAAAAGCAATGAAAGGACCTTTATTCAAAGTTGACCAGATGATGAGGTTTGGAAACTCTGCAAAGTACACTTTCAATCCCTTATCATGTTTACGAGAACGAAGGGCAATTGTTCTAGATTGCAATTCATCTAAGGTGACTGCATCTGTGCTGAAAAGATCATAACTAAGATCTATTTCTTTTTGCCCCTCTAACCATGTCCTTCTATCTTGGAAATCCAGCATACCTGTTTCTGGGAAAGGACGTGGAACAGAGCAAGTCTCTTCTTTCTCAAACTCTAAATAGTAATCTTCATAGACATCATCATCCAGTAGAGGACAATTAAATCCTGGATGTCCACCAATAAAGTAAGGCATGACCTTGCTAGTTTCTTTATTAAAAATCTTGTATTGAGTCCGTACTGTCTTTCCAGTAAGGAAATAAGTAATCTCTAGGCGGAAATGATAAGGATAGTTCTGATAGCTATTCTCATCGTCTTCAATTGCAAAAGTTACACTCTTGTCTGTCTGTTCAACTAATTCAAATTCTTTCTTACGAACCAAACCATGACGAGGAATGTTTCCTTTTCTTTCTTGTCCCTTCTCATCTATATAGAGGGCTGTATCCTCTCTCAAAGAACCACAAATGGGGAAGAGAACAGGAGCTTGTCCACTCCAATAAGTGGCATTGCCTTGCCACAAATACTCCAGTCCCTCAGCATCTTTTATAGAAGAAAGAGCCCCACCAAAACTGTTAAATTGAACTCTTAATTGTTCTGATTTTAATTCAATTACCATGATTTTCTCCGATTTCTTTATAGTTTATAAAAAACTAGGCTGTCACTCCTAATGGTATGACAACCTAGTTTCAACAATTTACATTTTATAGGAGCGCATTATTTTGCTTTTGCTGCGTACTCTTCGTTACGTTTGATCATTTGTTTTCTGTACCATGCAAAGATACCGATATAGAATACAAGGAAGACTACAGCACCAAGGATTGCTTTGATATCACCTGTTGTAGTGTTACCAATTGTCCAACCAAGAAGTTTTTCGATTGGTCCTTCAAGAGTTGAGTGAGTGATCAATTGAGTTTCGCTCACACCTGCTGGGAAGGCACCTACACCTTTAGCAAGTTCTGTTGCAAATGGTGCAATAAGTGTACCTGAAAGAAGGAAGAGTGGCAACAAGAGTGTTCCGAAGATAATCATACGGAGCAATTTACCACGAGTTACAACCAAGAGAGCTGGAGTAACACCCATAGCGATGATACCTGCAAGTGGCAAGATACCATTTCCGACTTTTGAAAGAAGTACTGCTTCAACCAACATGATTGGTGCAAGTACGTTAGCACAAGCCCAAATTTCAGCACGACCAGCGATGAATGGCCAGTCAAGACCGATGTTGAATTTACGTCCTTGAAGACGTTTAGTAGCAACGTTTGTAATACCTTGTGATAGTGGTTCTACGGCTGCGATGAACCAAGAACCGATAAGTGAGAAGAGTTCCAAAGATACACCGGCAGTCAAACTAAGAGACAACCATCCTTTAATAACCAGACGCCATTTATCTGCATCTTCAACACCTGCAATTGGATGTGGAGTTCCCATAATACCGATAACAATACCAAGGATGAAACCGATAAAGAATTTAGAACCCCAGAAACCGATTTTCTTGTTCAATTTAGCAGCGTCAAAGTCATATTTATCAAGGCTTGGGAAGAATTTCTCAAAAATCTTATCCAAAACCATGATAATTGGGTTCATCATGTAGTTCATGTGAGTTGATGTCATTGGTGATGAACTTGGAGCGTTAAGAAGGTCATCAAATGTAGGTTTCATCAAGTCAGAGTTGATAATTTTCAACACACCAACAAGGACGATAGCTGCTGTAGCAATAAAGAGTGAAACCCCTTGACTCACACCGTTGTTGTCTGCATACCATTTAATCAAAAGACCTGTGATAGACAAGTGCCAGATATCGAAGATATCAACGTCAAGTGTATCTGTTTTCTTCATAGCTAGCATCACTATGTTGACAATCAACATGATGAGCAAGAAGTATAGTGTCCAAGCAGAACCCCAAGTGATTGTTGCAAGTGGTGCCCAACCAACGTCAGTAATACTCAATTGGATACCTGTGTTTTCAACGAATTTTGCTAGTGATGCTGAGAAAGCAGTGTTTAGCATACCGATGATGGCACCGATACCTGTAAGAGCGATGGCAAGTTTGATACCACCTTCAAGCGCTTTGGAGAATTTCACTCCAAAAAGTAGAGCCAATATTGTCAAAATGATCAACATGATGACAGGACCACCCATATCTAAGATAGGTGTGAAAAAGTCTTTGATTAGACCAAAGATTGCATCCATAACAGTTCCTCCCTTTTTTATGTTATATGAATGTTAACAAATTGATAATTAGCTTAACCCATGTTCTTTGATAGCTGCTTCAATATTGTCAAATACTGGAGCACTCATAGCTGGGATACGGAATAAGATTGGTCCAGCTTCGATAACTGGAATACCTGGTTCAAAACCAAGATCTGTCGCAGCAATTGGTGTAAAGATGTCATAACCTTTGATAAGATCTTCGTTGACGTCCTTGACCATAACTGCATCACAGTGAACATCGTAACCACGGTTTGAAAGTTCTTCTTCAAGAGCACTTTTTATTTGGTGGCTTGAGTTAACACCTGCACCGCAGGCAGCAAGAATTTTAATCATATGGATTTCCTCCGATTTAATATTTTTAATAGACAAGATTAAGCGATTGCTTCAGCAATATAAGCATAAAGGGCTTCTGGTTCAGAAATTTTTGATAGGTCTTCAAGATGACCATTTCCAGTAAAGAAGTCCATCAACTGAGCAAGAATGTTTGTTTGACTTGAACTTGAGTTATTAATGATAAAGAAGAGCAGGGATACTTCTACTTCCTTATCCGGTGCAATCATATTGTGGAAAGTCACTGGTTTTTCTAATCGAACCACCACAACTTTTTCAGCTAGATTATGAACAATATCTGTATGAGGAATAGCCACATTCGGCAAATCCTTACCCAAAAATTCCATATCTAAGCCAGTTGGAAATGACTTTTCACGCGTGATCAAGGCTTCACGATAGGTTGGAGTCACGATTTCTCGTTCTTCCAATAAAGTTGCAACCTGATCAAAGAGATGTTCTTGATTATCCGCTTCTAAGCAAAACACAAGGTTTTTGTCAAAGAAATGATCTAATCCCATAAGGTTTTCCCTTCTTTCCATTAACTTTATGCTATAAGTATAACACTATATGAAATCGTTGTCAATATTTTTCTGTTGTTTTTTGTCCTTTTTTTGTTTATTTTTTATCTTTATAATCAAAACGAATATTTAAAACAAACAATTTGAACGATTTAATTCTATTCTAAATGCAAAAAAACAGGCCTTTTCAGCCTGTTTATCATTTTTTTATTATTTTAATACCTTATAGACAATAAAAACTATTTTGAAAATCTACTCTTCATCCATACTCAAGACGCTGAGGAAGGCTTCTTGTGGAACTTCTACTGATCCGATAGCTTTCATACGTTTCTTACCAGCTTTTTGTTTTTCAAGGAGTTTGCGTTTACGAGAAACATCACCACCATAACATTTAGCAAGTACATTCTTACGAAGGGCCTTGATATCAGTACGAGCTACAATCTTGTGTCCAATAGCTGCTTGGATTGGAACTTCAAATTGTTGACGAGGAATAATTTTCTTGAGCTTATCAACGATGAGTTTTCCACGTTCGTAGGCAAAATCCTTATGAACGATGAAACTGAGGGCATCCACCTTGTCTCCATTGAGAAGGATATCCATTTTGACCAGCTTAGATGGGCGATACTCTGACAATTCGTAGTCAAAGCTTGCATAACCACGTGTTGAAGACTTGAGTTTATCAAAGAAGTCGAAGACGATTTCAGCAAGTGGAATTTGATAGATAACATTGACACGGTTATCATCAATATAGTCCATAGTCACAAAGTCCCCACGCTTGCGCTGAGCTAGCTCCATTACTGCTCCTACGAACTCCTGTGGTACCATAATTTGCGCCTTAACATAAGGCTCCTCAATGGTCGCAATCTTAGTTGGATCTGGGAATTCAGACGGATTGGACACATCCATAGACTCACCGTCGGTCAAATTAACCTTATAGATAACGGATGGAGCTGTCATGATGAGATCGATGTTGAACTCACGCTCCAAACGTTCTTGGATTACATCCATATGGAGAAGTCCAAGAAATCCACAACGGAAACCAAATCCAAGTGCCTGCGATGTTTCTGGTTCAAACTGAAGACTGGCATCATTCAGTTGCAATTTTTCAAGGGCTTCACGCAGGTCATTGTACTTGTTTGATTCGATTGGGTAAAGACCCGCAAAGACCATAGGATTCATCTGCTTGTAACCATGTAATGGCTCTGCCGCAGGATTGGTTGCCAAGGTAACGGTATCACCCACACGAGTATCCTGAACCGTCTTGATAGAAGCTGCAATATAACCAACATCACCAGTCGCAAGGAAATCACGACCAACTGCTTTGGGAGTAAAAATACCAACTTCTGTCACATCAAAGGTCTTACCATTGCTCATAAGCTGAATCTTATCGCCAGGTTTGACAACCCCATCCATGACACGCACTTGAAGAATAACCCCACGGTAGGCATCGTAAACCGAGTCGAAAATCAAGGCCTTAAGTGGTGCCGTCACATCACCTGTTGGCGCTGGCACTTTTTCCACGATTTGCTCGAGGATTTCTTCAATCCCAATACCAGCCTTGGCAGATGCTAGGACTGCTTCGCTGGCATCCAAACCAATGACATCTTCAATCTCTGTACGCACGCGCTCAGGATCTGCAGCTGGTAGGTCAATTTTGTTAATGACTGGCATGATTTCCAAATCATTGTCCAAGGCTAGATAAACGTTAGCAAGGGTTTGAGCCTCAATACCTTGAGCGGCATCGACCACCAAAATAGCACCCTCACAGGCAGCGAGCGAACGTGAAACTTCATAGGTAAAGTCCACGTGCCCAGGTGTGTCTATCAAGTGGAAAATATAGGTCTCCCCATCTTTGGCAGTATAATTCAGCTCAATGGCATTCAACTTAATGGTAATCCCACGTTCCCGTTCTAGATCCATGCTATCCAAAAGCTGAGCTTGCATTTCACGACTGGATACTGTCTCTGTTTTTTCCAAAATGCGGTCTGCTAAAGTTGATTTCCCATGGTCAATATGGGCGATAATAGAGAAGTTCCGGATCTTCTCCTGTCGTTTTTTCAATTCTTCTAAGTTCATGATTCTCTTCCTTTCAGGGTATCTATTTATTATAAATTGTTTTTGACATTTTGACAAGATCATACCCTGTTAGGAGTACTAATCTTCAGCGACAAAGCCGTCATTTTCGATAAAGTGGTGTTCTGTCATTCCTTGGTCTGTAAAGACAATCCCATGAAGGACACCACCATAGACAGCTCCTCCGTCCATCCCAATCTTACCATCTTCTGTAGTCCAAAGCTCAGCTGTACCGCGTTCTTGCTTCAGCAAACCATAAACTGGTGTGTGACCAAAGACAATGGTTTTTCCAGTATGATTTTCGGCTTCGTGGAATGGTTTTCTGAGCCAGACTTTCTTGTAATCTGTTGTTTCATGCCAGTCATCCAATGTTAAATCAATACCTGCGTGAACAAAGATATACTTATCTGTTTCTACCACAAATGGCATTTGACGAATAAATGCAACCAAGTCTGCTGCTTCGGTGGTAACACGCTTGGCATCCTCAATCCCATCAACTGGTGCATCCAAAGGACGACCTAGGATAGAGTTAATGGTTGTATCTCCACCATTGCGACGATAGTGGTCATAGCTTTCTTCTGGGTCATCGAGCCAAGTCAAAAACATATACTCATGATTTCCAGACAAACAGATAGCCCCTTTATTGTCCACTAAGTCCTTGACCATTTCAAGAACACGGCGACTATCCTCACCTCGGTCAATCAAATCCCCTAGAAAGAGTAACTGGGTCTGGCCATCCCAGGTTTTGAGAAGGTCTTCCAGCATCCCAGCTTTTCCGTGAACATCTCCAATTACATAATAGTCTGCCATCTTATTTCTCCCTGTTTCTCAACAATTCTCTGGCTTGCGTCAGAGCTGCTTCTGTCACATCATCACCTGCCAACATCTTGGCAACTTCCTCCACTCGCTCTTCAACCGTCAAGAGACGAACAGTCGAAACTGTTGAATGGTCATTGCTAATCTTCTCAATAAAGAATTGATAATCCGCAATCGCAATCACTTGTGGTAAATGGGAAATAGCTAGAACCTGCCCATGCTGACCAATTTTGTGAATCTTCTGCGCAATAGCTTGAGCTACACGACCTGAAACTCCTGTATCCACTTCATCAAAGACAATACTTGTCTTGCCTTCTTTGCGTGAAAAGGCAGACTTAATGGCTAGCATGAGACGGGATAATTCCCCGCCGGACGCAACCTTGACCAAGGGTTTAAAGTCTTCGCCAGGGTTGGTTGAAATGTAAAATTCGACCATTTCATTTCCCTCACGACTGAATTTGCCCTTGTTAAAACGAACCTGAAACTGGGCTTTTTCCATATAAAGATCTTGTAGTTCTTGTTTAATCTCAGCTTCAAGCTGCTGAGCTAAGTCATGACGAGCAGAGGCAAGCTGACCTGCCAAATCAACAAGATTGACTTCCATTTTCTTGAGCTCAGTTTCCATGTCCTCAGATGAAAGGTTATTTCCTGTCAAGAGATTGTATTCTTCCGTAATCTTGGCAAAATAAAGCAAGACATCGTCTACAGTCCCACCATATTTACGGGTAATAGTATGAAGGAGGTCCAAACGATTCTCAACCTGCATGAGACGATTGCCATCAAAATCAAGGTCCTCAATAATAGCTTCCAGACGTTTGCTAATGTCTTCTAAGACATAGTAGGTCTCAGACAGAGAGCTTGAAATTTCACGGTATTCAGGGTCATACTCTTCGACACTTTCCATGTCATTCATAGCTGAACGAACATTGGCTAGACTTGAAAAATCTTCATTGTCCAACATGCTGTAGGCATTGGTCAGTGTATCCGCAATATTTTTATGATTGAGAAGTTTATCACGCTCTTGATTAAGAGCCAAATCTTCTCCAGCCTGCAAGTTTGCTGCCTCAATCTCTGCCATTTGAAATTCCAACATTTCGATACGTGCCTTGTGTTCCTGTTGGTTTTTCTTGACTTCCAGAACCTGCTTACGCATTTTACGGTAGGCATCAAAACTCGTTTGATAGGTTTCTTTTAAGTCCCAAAAGGCTGCATCGCCAAATTCATCCAACATCTGGATATGCAGTTGGGGACGCATTAACTCCTCTTGGTCATGTTGACCATGAATATCCACAAGATGTTGCCCAATAGCACGCAATACAGACAGATTTACCATCTGACCATTCACGCGACTAATACTCCGACCATTTTGCAAGATTTCCCGACGGATGATAATTTCATCCCCCAATTCCAAACCTTGCTCATCAAAAATTTCCTGTAAAAGGCGACTATTCTCAACTGAGAAAAGCCCCTCAATCTCTGCCTTTGGCGCACCATGACGAATAACATCTGTCGTCGCACGAGCTCCCAACATCATATTCATGGCATCAATGATAATCGACTTCCCTGCACCCGTTTCACCAGTCAGGACAGTCATTCCCTTTTCAAAATTGAGGGAAATAGCCTCAATAATGGCAAAGTTTTTTATCGAAATTTCAAGTAACATATAGACCTACCAATTTTTTACTTGTTCAAAGATTTCCTCAGCTAGACTTTCACTTCTGGCAATGACTAAAATCGAGCTATCATCAGCTAAACAGCTAAAAATCTTATCCGCAAAAGTCTCGATTAACTGAGCTTTTACAAAAGCCGTATTTCCTGGAATAACTTGGAGATTAATCATCTTGTCCATCAATTCAGCTGATTCGATATTGTCTTCAGCCAGTTGCAAACTTTTCACGATTGATTTTGGCAATTCATAGACATAGGTGTTGTCTCTCAAAGGAATTTTGACAATACCTAGCTCTTTGATATCCCGTGATACCGTTGCCTGAGTAGCAGTGATTCCTGCTTCTTTCAAATATTCTACAATTTCTTCTTGCGTACCGATTTGATAATCCGTCACAAATCTTCTAATTTTTTCAAGTCTCTCTTTTTTATTCATTTTTAAATTGACTATGCGCCCTCTCTACTACTTCTTCAATTTCAGCAAGAACCTGATTGCCTGCTGACTCTTCTTTTTTCAAATACGCTAAAAACTCAATATTTCCATGACCACCTTGTATTGGAGAAAAGTCCAAACCAAGGACTGAAAAGCCTTCCTCTACTGCCATAGCTGTGACAGATTCAAGGACATGTTGATGAACCTTGGCATCGCGAATGATTCCATTTTTCCCAATCTGCTCACGTCCTGCTTCAAACTGAGGCTTAATCAGAGCCACAACCTGACCTTGATCTGCTAAGACACGGTGCAAGGCCGGAAGAATCAGACTAAGGGAAATAAAACTCACGTCAATGCTGGCAAAGCTCGGTTCCTGATCGAAATCAGTCTTTTCAGCATAGCGGAAATTGAACTGCTCCATGCTGACAACTCGTGGGTCTTGGCGTAATTTCCAAGCCAACTGATTGGTACCAACATCGACTGCATAAACTAACTCAGCACCATTTTGCAACATGACATCGGTAAAACCTCCAGTAGAGGCACCGATATCAATCGTTGTAGCTCCTTCCACTGACAAATCAAAGACCTGCAAGGCCTTTTCCAGTTTCAAGCCACCACGACTGACATACTTGAGTTTCTCCCCCTTAAGTTTTAACTCGGTGTCGTCTGGAATTTTCTCTCCCGGTTTATCAAACCGTTCTCCATTAAGGACTGCTACGACTAGCCCAGCCATGACACCGCGCTTGGCTTGTTCTCGCGTTTCAAACAAGCCCTGTTTATAAGCTAGTACATCTACTCTTTCCTTAGCCATTGATTCTCAAACTTTCTACTACTTCTACAATCGATTCTATCTCAAAGAGAATCTGCTGAGCAATTTCTTCCAATTTTGCATTTGCTTGATCCAAGGTTTGGTTACAAAAGTCAATAGCCTCTTCCAAGCCCAACAAGGCAGGATAGGTTGACTTTTCAGCCTGCAGGTCCTTTTGAGGTGTCTTGCCAATTTCCTCAAAACTAGCTGTCACATCCAGTACATCATCTCGAACTTGAAAAGCAAGTCCAATCAATTCACCAACAGTTTTCAGCTTTTCCTGCATTTCAGGTGTCAATTCGGCTATGATGGCTGCAGCTTGGAAGGGATAGGCTAGCAGTTTTCCAGTCTTATTAGCATGAATGGTCTGAAGTTCTTCCAAAGACAGGTGCTGGTGTTCACCCTCCATGTCCAAAACCTGCCCAGCCACCATACCCAGACTACCTGAAGCAAGGGATAAGTTGGCAATCAAGTCCACCTTGACCTGACTTGGCAAATCTGCCTGCGCTATCAAGGCATAAGGATCTAGGAACAAGGCATCTCCAGCCAAAATGGCCATTGCCTCTCCAAATTTCTTGTGGTTGGTCAACCGTCCCCGACGGTAATCATCATCATCCATAGCAGGAAGGTCATCGTGAATCAAGCTCCCTGTATGAATCATTTCCAAGGCCGCAGCTACCTGCGCGTGAGCAGGTTTGATGGCAATATGCAAGGCTTCCAAAACTTCTAACAAGAGAAAAGGCCGAATACGCTTGCCACCAGCATGAATGGAATAGAGAACAGACTCTCGCAAACTAGAGGTAAACTGCTGGTCTCCATAAAAATCTTCCAAGGCTGACTCGACAAGAGCTAATTTTTCTTGCTTCTTCATTCAAAATCACTTTCTGTTCCGTCTTCTTGCATGACCTTGACCAAGGTCTTTTCAGCCTTGTCCAGCGTCGCTTGGAGCTCTTTTGACAAGACCATACCCTTTTGAAAGGCAGCAATCGCATCTTCCAGAGCAATTTCACCATTTTCCAAACTTTGGACAATGGTCTCCAGTTCTGCTAGATTTTCCTCAAATTTCTTTTGTTTTGACATCTTTAACCTCTAATTCTACTTGACCATCTCGCATCAAAAGCGTCACTTGGTCTTTTTTCTTCAAACTCTCAACCGAATCTACAACGGACTCTTCTTTCTTGACAATAGCATAACCACGCGCCACGATTCGACTGGTATCCAACATCAGCAAGGCTTCCGAAAGTCGCTTCACTTCAGCAACCTTGGCATCATAAACCAGCGCCATTTGGCTACGTAGGAGCTTATCCAACTGGCCTAGACGGTCTTGATAACGTTGGATTTTGGTAACAGGTGATAATTGCACCAGTTGATGGGTCTTTGCTTGTACTACCTGTTGGTTCTCAGAAATCCGTGTTCGCAAACTTTGTTTTAAGCGCAGTTGCAGTTGATCCAGGCGTTGCAAATAACCATCATACAAGCGCTCTGGTTGTCTAAAAATAACAGACTGACTGCATTTTTTTAAAGCTTCTTGTTTCTTAGATAGGACATTTCGGACTGCTGTTGCCATCCGTTTTTCTTGATTTTGCAAATGAGCTAATACATCCAACTTGGTCACAGGTGTTGCTAGTTCAGCTGCAGCTGTCGGCGTCGCAGCCCGTCTATCTGCCACAAAATCTGCCAAGGTCACATCCGTCTCATGCCCCACACTAGAGATAACTGGTAAACGAGATTCAAAAATCGCTCGTACCACAATTTCCTCGTTAAAGGCCCAGAGATCCTCAATAGAACCTCCACCACGACCAATAATCAGCAAATCCAAATCGTCACGTTGATTAGCACGCGCAATATTACAAGCAATTTCCTCCGCAGAGCCTTCACCTTGCACCTTAGTCGGATAGAGAAGAATGTCCACACCTGGAAAGCGCCTGCTGACGGTCGTGATAATATCTCGAATAACGGCTCCACTGCGACTGGTTACTACACCAATTCTCTTAGAAAATTGGGGCAGAGATTGCTTGAAGCGTTCTTGAAACAGGCCTTCTTCTGTCAATTTTTTCTTGAGTTGTTCAAACTGAATCGCAAGCGCCCCAACCCCATCAGGCTCTGCCTTTTCAATGATAATGGAGTAGCTACCGCTCGGTTCATAGACCTGTACACGCCCAATCACATTGATCTTCATCCCTTCTTCCAGGTCGAAACCTAATTTCTGATAAATCCCAGACCAAATAGTCGCTTGAATAACTGCATGGTCATCCTTTAGGGAGAAATATTGGTGAGTAGGTCGTTTACGAAAGTTGGAAACTTGACCAGTTAAATAGACCCGTTCCAAGTAAGGGTCTTTATCGAATTTCATTTTCAGATACTTGGTCAAAGTTGTTACCGATAAATACTTTTCCATCTCCACCTACTATTCATTTTCTTGCTCTTTCATGGGTATTATTATACCAAAAATATGCCTAAAAATCTCCATTTATGTACCATTATGAGTGAAAAATAAAAAAGGAGGCAAGGCCTCCACATCTGATTATTTGCTATTTCGGGCTTCTTCCAAAATCTTTGCAATCTTGGTCGTCAACAGGTCGATAGCAACTGTATTGCTGACTCCCTCAGGAATGACGATATCAGCATAACGCTTAGTTGGCTCGATAAACTGGTGGTACATTGGTTTGACCACACCTAAGTACTGGTCAATTACGCTATCAAGACTACGGCCACGTTCTTCCATATCACGCTTGATACGACGAATAATGCGCACATCATCATCCGTATCCACAAAAATCTTGATATCCATCAAATCGCGCAGGCGCTTGTCTTCCAAGACCAAAATCCCCTCAACAATAAAAACATCTTGAGGCTCCTGACGATAGGTCTTGCTACTTCGTGTATGCTCTGTATAGTCATAAGTCGGGATGTCCACCGGACGCCCTGCCAACAATTCCTTAATCTGCTCGATCATCAAATCTGTATCAAAGGCAAAAGGATGGTCGTAGTTGGTTTTGACACGCTCTTCAAAGGTCAAGTGAGACTGATCCTTGTAGTATGAATCGTGCTCAATCATGGAAATCTTTTCATCAGGAAAATGCGATAAAATGGCTCTTGAAACACTGGTCTTACCCCCACCAGAACCACCTGTCACTCCGATAATGATTGGTCTATTTTGCATGCTATCCTCCGTTTTTTTATCCGTCGTCTATTCTATCACATTTTTTGCAAAATTTATAGTATGTTTTGAATAGTCTAGGGGAAGAATTCCATCCCCACACTCCGGTTAGATTAGATAAAAACCTTCCTTGGCTTGTAGAGATTGTCCCGTTTTTCTAGAATGGCTAGCAATTGATCGCCTTCAAAGGCAGCTAATTCTTGTTCTGTTTGTTCGAGTTCGATAAAACGACCAAAGCGCACTTCTGTAGCATCTTCTGGACTTAGGAAAACTTTAACAAGGTCGCCTGTCCCAATCTCTAGAGGATGGAGAAAGTCCAATTGAACAGCCTCCACTTTTTCAGCAATTTCTTCCAAGGTAAGAGCATCTTCTAGTTGCAAACCAGCTGCACTAGTACGAGTTAACTGAGACATATGGGCCGCATAACCCAATTTTTCTCCTAAGTCAACAGACAAGGTACGAATATAAGTTCCCTTACTGCATTTCACACGAAAAGTAAAGCGTGCAAGATGACCCTCATAAGAAATTGGTCTTGTTCGTTCAAATTGATAAATGGTCACCTGACGTTCTGGACGTTCTACTTCTTGGCCAGCACGCGCATACTCATAAAGCTTACGACCATTGACCTTGACAGCCGAATACATAGGTGGAATCTGAATAATAGGTCCTGTCAGACTAGCGATCGCTTCATCAACAAGCTTTTCATCCAAGTGCGATAAAACAGGTGTCTCTGCGACCACTTCCCCACTGGCATCCTCAGTCGTCGTGGAATAGCCCAGAGTGATTTCCCCCTCATAGACCTTGCCCTCGTCCTGCATAAACTCGACCATGCGGGTCGCCTTGCCAACCGCAATCGGCAAAACACCCACCACATCCGGATCCAAGGTCCCACCATGACCAATCTTCTTTGTTCCCAAAATCTTACGCAGTTTAAAAACCGCATCATGCGAGGTCATGCCCGCTTCTTTTTTTAAGTTGATAATACCGTTCATATCTTGTTTTCTACTCTCCCTTCAGCGCCTCAAACTTAGCTTTCATAGTTGGATTTTTCCGAGTCAATTTTTTAACTGAGACATCTTCCAATTTGTTGTTTGCAAGACGAAGTTGATTTTCAGATGTGGTTAGGAATTTCTTAACCTCTTCCATGCGTTTGATGGCCTTGTCAATTTCATCGATAGCTTTGCCAAAGTTAGTCGAAGCTGAGTTATAGTTCTTAGCAAAGGCTAGCTTAAAGGCATCCAAGTCTTCCTCAAAATGCGTAATGTCGATATTTTGCTCGCGAACCAAGGCCAACTCCTGCTTATATTTTAGGGAATTAAGCGCCGCATTACGTAAGAGACCAATCAACTGGATAAAGAACTGAGGACGAACCACATACATCTTTTCGTACTCGTGGCTGACGTCTACAATCCCTGTGTTAAAGTAGTCGTTATCGGCCTCAAGCATAGTCACCAAAACCGCATATTCACAGTTCTTCTCCCGACGGTCCTTGTCTAATTCCTTGTAAAAATCTGCATTCTTGTGCTTCTTCTCTGTTCCATCTGCTTCATTTTTCATCTCAAACATGATGGAAATAATTTCGACCCCATTTTCATCACATTCACGGAAGATAAAGTCCCCCTTAGACCCACGCGCTGAAACCTTGTTATCCTTCTCAAAGTAGGCATTTGGAAAGGCAAAACTGCGGACCTTGTTAAACTCACTCTCTGCATAGTGTTCCAGACTTTCCCCGATAGCTTTTGTAGATTGTTGAGCTTTGAAATTCTTGTAAAATTCGACTTGTTCACTGGCTGCCTTGAGTTGAGCTTCGTAGTTTTGTTTAACTGAAGCAAGAGAAAGCTCGTTTTCCTTTTCTTGCAAGAGAAGCTGATTTTTAACCTGGTCTCGTTCTTTTTCTAGTTCAGAAAGAGTCTTTTGCAGTTGATTTTCATGCTCCAAACGCAAGGTTGCCAATTGGTTTTCCAAGGCCTGTACTTCCTTGTCCTTTGCTAATAAAGCCTGATGGCTTGTCTGTTCAACCTCTTTCTTGGCCAATTCTTTTTCTGTATCAAAGTTTTGGATTTGACTCTGCAATTGCGCAATTTCTTGGTCTTTTTGAGCTAGTTTAGACTGTTGTTCATTCATGGCCTTTTGCTCAGCCAAGGCCAGTTCCTGCTTCATCCGATCGTGCAATTCCTTATCAAACTCTGCCGTTCTCACTTGGGATAAAAGTTCAGCATACTGGCTCTCATTTACTGTAAAGACTTCCCCACAGTTGGGGCATTTGATTTCGTTCATAACATTCCTCTTTCTAGACTTCTTTATCCATTATATCATGCCTGAGGGAAAATCAAAAACAGCGAGTCGAAACCCACTGTTTATCTTCTTTTACTTTAAATTTTTTCCAAGGCCAAGCGCAAGTCTTCAATCAAATCATCTACATTTTCAAGTCCGATTGACAAACGAATTTGGTTTGGTGTGACTCCTGCTGCTTCTAGGTCTTTTTCTGACAACTGACCATGTGTTGTAGTCGCTGGATGGACAACCAAAGACTTGGCATCCGCTACGTTCGCAAGGTCAGAAAAGATTTCTAAATGATCAATGACCTTGCGTGCTTCTGCCTCCCCACCTTTGACATGGAAGGTAAAGATTGAGCCCACACCTTTTGGCAAATATTTCTCAGCCAAGGCATGGTAAGGACTATCAGCAAGTTTTGGATAGTTGACTTTTTCTACCTTAGGATGGTTGACAAGGAAATCAACAATTTTCTCAGCATTTTGCACATGGCGTTCGACACGAAGAGAAAGAGTTTCAAGTCCTTGGAGTAACAAGAAGGCATTAAATGGTGACAAGGCTGCACCTGTATCACGAAGCAATTGAACACGGACAGCGATAATAAAGGCTGCTGCACCCACATCACGAGTATAGCTCAAATTGTGGTAGCTTGGGTCTTCCTCAACAAATTGAGGGAATTTCCCTGAAGCCGCCCAGTCAAAACGACCACTATCAACGATCACTCCTCCAATAGTCGTACCATGCCCACCGATAAACTTAGTCGCAGAGTGAATGGCAATATCTACACCGTGAGAAAAAACGTTAATCAAATAAGGTGTAGCAAATGTATTGTCAGAAACAAGTGGAATCTGATGCTTATGAGCAATCTCTGCCAATTTTTCCAAATCTGGAATATTAATCAAGGGGTTACCCAAGGTTTCAATCAGAACAAGCTTGGTATTGTCATTAATAGCTGCTTCTACTTCCTCCAAATTATCCACGTCCACAAAGGTTGTTGTGATTCCATAACGAGGAAGGGTTTCTTTCAAAAGATCGAAGGTTCCACCGTAAATAGTCGAAGCAGCCACTACATGGTCACCAGCATGGGCAAGTGCCAAAATCGTATAAGTCACTGCTGCCATACCTGATGCTGTTGCAAGAGCTCCAACACCACCTTCCAGAGTAGCAATTCTTTCTTCAAAAGC
Organism: Streptococcus mitis; assembly: GCF_047464945.1. Taxonomy (GTDB): domain Bacteria; phylum Bacillota; class Bacilli; order Lactobacillales; family Streptococcaceae; genus Streptococcus; species Streptococcus mitis_EA. The sequence continues at coordinate 368,180 of NZ_JASHAX010000001.1, forward strand.
AGCTGTTGTAGGATTGGTGATACGAGTATAAATGTTCCCTGGTTTTCTCAAGGCAAACAAATCGGCACCCTCCTGCGTATCATCAAAAACAAAGGATGTTGTCTGATAAATCGGCACTGCACGAGACTTAGTTGCTGGATCCACAACTTGACCAGCATGTAGTTGTAGAGTTTCAAATTTAAAATCACGAGTCATAAGGCGACCTCCATATAGTTTCATTAAGGATATTCTAGCACTATCGACCTATCTTGACTAATACCTCTTTTTTATATTTTGATATAAGGAGTGGCTATTACTTCTTACAAAATCGAAAAAAGCACGACTCAATCGTGCTCATTTTCTTAATCTACATAAGTATCTTCATTTTTATTGAGGAAGGCATATGGAAGACCCATCAAGAGGCCTCCACCAATCAAGTTTCCAACGAAGGTTACGCCCCAGTGACGAAGCATATTTCCAACACCGAAGTTAGCAATTGAATCAGCAGCAACACTGAATTTCACAATCGCGAAAGAAGCAAAGTTTGCGGCAATGTGCTCGTTTGTTAAGAATACAAACATGTAAATCGCTGACAACACAAGCCAAAGTTTGGCACCACCATCTTTGACCAAAACAAATGAAAGAATCGCAATATTTACGAAAATATTTGCCAAAATCGCCTCAAGCAAAATTAATTCATTTGAACGGCCTAACTTCATCTCAACAACCCCTGAGATGAAACTATCGTGAGTGAGATGTGCATAGGCTGCTGAGTGGGCAAAGCCCCAACCTGCTATCAAGGCCCCAATAAGGTTGAACAAGGTACAGTAAAGTAAAATCTCAGCTGTTTTTCTCCAAGAGATTTTTTTCAAAAAACTACCTGCAGTCAAGAACATCATGTTTGATGTTACCAACTCGGCATTCAAGAAAACAATGTAGGCCAATCCCCAAGCAAAGACAAATGGGAATAGGAAGCGTCCACTACCTGGTGCAATTTTATTAATCAAGTCAGCCCCAACTGCACCAGCAGCTGTACTGAAAGTTAAGAATGCACCTGCAAACATAGAACGAATCGCATACTTAAATTTGCTTTGAGTATAAAGACTTTCTTTCTTCTTGCAAGCAAATTCAATCTTTGAGATAAATTCTGAAGAAACCATAATAAACTCCTAAAAATTTTTTACCTGATAATTATATCACAAACGTTAAAATTAAGGAAGCGTTTTCTGTATTTCATAAAAGTTTATTCTTATGGAAATCTTAAAAAAATCAGTGAAATCCAAGATTTCACTGACTTGTATTAATAAAATTGTTTATATGGTTGATTGAAAGCTGTTAGGATTTCATCAGATGTTTGTGAATATTCTTTTGTTTCTTTCAAATCGCCTTTTACAATAATACGTTCTGTAGCAGCAAGGTCTTCACAGGTTACTAATGTAATCTCATTGACCCCATCTCTATCATCAACTTCATCAACACGATCCGGTGTAACACGTTTGACTTCACGTATTTCATAAGTATAAACTTTATTTTTATCGGTTAGATAAATCTTCATACCATTTTTAGCGTTATCTAAAGGAGAAAATAACATTTTATTAGCATTATTGACACCAAAAATATGATGACTAGCTAGACTATAATTTCCTTTCCCCATCACTTGATCGCGTTTCATGGTACCAGCACCATAGAAGAGATTGACATTATCAAGTCCTTTAAAAATTGGCAGATTCATTTCTAATTCAGGAACTGCAATTCCGCCGATAACTGGTAATTTTTGAGCATCCCATTGAGAAGCTAGAACAGCTTCCGAAGAGATAGCATTGACAGAATCAAAATCAAAATTTCCTTCTGTATCCTGATTTTCTTCTATTTTTTCTTTTGATACCTGACTAACTTGGTACTTATTGGTATTCCAAACTATGAAAATATCACGAATTTTAGCGTTAAAAATCAAAGCAATTGATAGTAGTATCAGAAATCCTGCTAGGATATTTGTCAGCAGATTTTTTCGTTTGTTTTTCTTCTTATTATTTTTTTGAGACATTATGCTTCACCTTCTGTTTCGTTTTCTGTCCCAACTTCTTCTTTTTCTGCAGCTGCAACCGTAGTAAAGGTTACAATTTTAGCATCTTGGTCCAGACGCATTACTTTAACTCCCATAGTTGAGCGTCCTGTTTGTGAAATATTGGCAACATTGGTTCGAATCATGACACCTGTATCAGTGATAATCATCAAGTCTTCATCACCTTTTACAGTCAAGAGACCTGATAGAGGACCATTTTTCTCAGCCACATTAGCCGTCTTCATTCCTTTACCACCACGACCTTTTGTTGGATATTCAGTCGCGACTGTACGCTTACCATATCCTTTTTCAGTAATGATAAGAACCTCATCTTGATCAGTAATTACGCTAGCACCAACTACTGTGTCTCCCTCACGGAGATTAACACCTTTCACACCTGTGGCGATACGACTCATGCCGCGAACGGCTGATTGATTAAAGCGAACTGCATAACCAAACTTGGTACCAATGATAATATCCGTCTCTTCTTCCGTCAACAAGACATTAATTAACTCATCTTCATCTTTAAGATTCAGTGCTTTAAGTCCATTTTGACGAATATTAGCAAATTCCTTAACGCTGGTTCTCTTCACAATACCATGACGGGTTGTAAAGAAGAGATAAGCATCATCACTGCGTTCAGACTCAACATTGATAATCGTCTGAATACTTTCGCCTTCATCCAATTTCAAGAGATTAACTACTGGTAGTCCTTTGGCCGTCCGACCATACTCAGGAATTTCATAACCTTTCAGGCGATAGACACGTCCTTTATTTGTGAAGAAGAGCAGGTGATCATGGGTGCTAGTTGACACTAACTCACGAACAAAATCGTCATCCTTAACACCTGTTCCTTGAACACCGCGGCCACCACGTTTTTGAGCAGTAAACTCAGCTTGGTCCAGACGTTTGATGTATCCCTTGTTAGAAAGCGTAATCAAGACATCCGATTCTTCAATCAAATCCTCATCTTCAAGACTCAAGACTTCACCGACCATCAACTCTGTACGACGTTGGTCGCCAAACTTACGCTTGACTTCGTCTAATTCATCTTTAATGATTTGAGAAACACGTTCTGGCTTGGCAAGAATATCCGCTAAATCCGCAATCAGAGCCAAGAGGTCATCATACTCAGACTGAATCTTATCTCGTTCCAAACCTGTCAAGCGACGAAGACGCATATCAAGGATAGCTTGACTTTGACGTTCAGAAAGCTTAAACTTGCTCATCAGCTCAGCTTGAGCTTCCGCATCCGTTTCACTAGCACGGATGATACGAATCACTTCGTCGATATGGTCTAGCGCAATCAAGAGACCTTCTAAGATATGAGCACGTGCTTCCGCTTTTTCCTTATCAAAACGTGTCCGACGAACAACCACTTCTTTTTGGTGCTCAATATAAGCATCCAAAATCTGACGAAGAGACAAAATCTTCGGTACACCATTTTGGATAGCAAGCATATTGAAACCAAAGTTGGTTTGCATCTGGGTCATCTTAAAGAGGTTATTTAGGATAACATTGGCTGAAGCATCGCGCTTAACTTCGATAACAAATCGCACACCTTCACGGTTGGACTCATCACGTACTGCTGTAATCCCCTCAATACGTTTTTCCTGAACCAAGCGAACAATATGCTCATGCACCTTGGTTTTATTGACCATGTAAGGAAATTCCGTTACAACGATGCGCTCACGGCCAGTCTTAGTTTCTTCGATTTCAGTACGGGAACGAAGAACAATAGAACCTTTACCTGTTTCATAAGCCTTATGGATACCTGATTTCCCCATGACAAGGGCACCTGTTGGAAAATCTGGACCAGGTAAGACTTCCATCAAGTCCTTGGTAGTCACTTCAGGATTGTCCATGACCAACTTCACTGCATCAATGGTTTCACCTAAATTGTGAGGAGGAATGTTGGTAGCCATCCCAACAGCAATACCAGTTGCTCCATTGACCAAGAGGTTTGGAAAACGAGCTGGCAAGACCAAGGGTTCACGTTCATTAGCATCATAGTTATCAACGAAATCAACCGTATTCTTATTGATATCTCGAAGCATTTCTAGAGCAATCTTGCTCATACGTGCCTCAGTGTAACGCTGGGCGGCAGCACCATCACCGTCCATGGAACCAAAGTTTCCATGCCCATCTACAAGCATGTAACGGTAACTCCACCATTGAGCCATGCGGACCATTGCTTCATAGATAGAGGAATCCCCGTGTGGGTGGTATTTACCCATGACGTCCCCTGTAATACGAGCAGATTTTTTATGGGGTTTGTCTGGAGTAACACCCAATTCATTCATTCCATAGAGAATCCGACGGTGAACAGGTTTCAAGCCATCTCGAACATCAGGAAGAGCCCGCGCTACAATAACACTCATGGCGTAATCGATAAAGCTCGTCTTCATCTCCTTTGTCAGATTGACATTCACTAAATTTCTATCCTGCATTAATAAATGCCTCATTTCACTATTAGTAATTAATAATATTATACCATAATGTCCGCCATATTTCAGGTATCCAAATTAGCTAAAACGTTTACATCAAGAACTCCAAGGCATATTCGTGACAAAGCTTTTTAAAAGTGATAGAATTAAAATAACTGGGGAAATCCCTGAATAAAATTAAGGAGATGTTTAGAACAATGACTTCAACTAAACAACACAAAAAAGTTATCCTTGTCGGAGATGGTGCTGTAGGTTCATCTTACGCTTTTGCACTTGTTAACCAAGGAATTGCACAAGAGCTTGGAATTATCGAAATTCCACAATTGCATGAAAAAGCTGTTGGTGACGCGCTTGACCTTAGTCACGCCCTTGCCTTCACTTCACCTAAAAAAATCTATGCAGCTCAATATTCTGACTGTGCAGACGCTGACCTTGTTGTAATCACTGCAGGTGCTCCTCAAAAACCAGGTGAAACTCGTCTTGACCTTGTAGGTAAAAACCTTGCTATCAACAAATCAATCGTAACTCAAGTGGTTGAATCAGGTTTCAAAGGTATCTTCCTTGTTGCTGCTAATCCAGTTGACGTTTTGACTTACTCAACTTGGAAATTCTCTGGATTCCCTAAAGAACGCGTTATCGGTTCAGGTACTTCACTTGACTCAGCTCGTTTCCGTCAAGCACTTGCTGAAAAATTGGATGTTGATGCTCGTTCAGTTCACGCTTACATCATGGGTGAACACGGTGACTCTGAGTTCGCTGTTTGGTCACACGCAAACATCGCTGGTGTAAACCTTGAAGAATTCCTTAAAGACACTCAAAATGTTCAAGAAGCTGAATTGATTGAATTGTTCGAAGGTGTTCGTGATGCAGCCTACACAATCATCAACAAAAAAGGTGCAACATACTACGGTATCGCAGTAGCCCTTGCTCGTATCACTAAAGCAATCCTTGACGACGAAAACGCAGTACTTCCACTTTCAGTATTCCAAGAAGGTCAATACGGAGTTAAGAACGTCTTTATCGGTCAACCAGCTGTTGTTGGTGCACATGGTATCGTTCGTCCAGTAAATATCCCATTGAACGACGCAGAAACTCAAAAAATGCAAGCATCTGCTAAAGAATTACAAGCTATCATTGACGAAGCATGGAAAAACCCAGAATTCCAAGAAGCTTCTAAAAACTAATTAAAGTTGAAATAACTCCTTGAATCCTCAAGGGGTTATTTTTTGTGTTTAAACTCAATATCTTGCTTGCTGAAAGCAATGTACCTCTTAAAGCTATAAGCGCTTGAAGTTCATAAAGACGCCAAAGCAACAAATCAGATTTATACTCACATCACAAAGATCATGAAGCAAGCCGTGCTTGACGTAATTAATACCGTCGCATTAAATCGCAAGTAAAAAATTTTGCCCCATAAGCAAAAAAGCCCATCATACAGGCTAGAAAGCTTGATATGATAGGCTTTTTCTTATTTTAATTAACGTACTGTGCGGATACGCATTGTGTTCGTACGAACAGCTTCTCCAACTGGTACACCAGCTACGATAACGATATCGTCACCAGATTGTACAAGTCCTGCTTCAACTGCTTTACGTTCAGCGATTTCAAACATATCGTCAGTTGATGATGGAGCATCTGTCAACATTGGGATAACACCCCAGTTCAACATCAATCCACGTTCTGTCAATTCGTCGAATGTCAATGCTAAGATGTCAGCATTTGGACGGTATTTAGAGATCAAACGTGCAGTGTGACCAGTCTTAGTAAGAGTTACAACCAATTTAATGTCCATTGAGTTAGTAGCATCTTTAACAGCTGAAGCCATTACTTCTGTCTTAGAGTTACGTTCGAATGAATCTGAGTTCAAACGTCCGTATTCGTTAAGAAGAGTTTGAGCGTTCTTATCGATTGTAGCCATTGTAGCTACTGACTCAAGTGGGTATTTACCGTTTGCAGACTCACCTGAAAGCATTGTAGCATCAGTTCCGTCGATAACAGCGTTAAATACGTCTGATACTTCTGAACGAGTTGCACGTGGTTTTTCAGTCATTGTTTCAAGCATGTTTGTTGCAGTGATAACAACTTTACCTGCAGCATTGACTTTAGTGATGATCATTTTTTGGTAAACTGGAACCATTTCGAATGGTACTTCGATACCCATGTCACCACGAGCGATCATGATACCATCAGCAGCTTCGATGATTTCATCCAAGTTATCGATACCTTGTTGATTTTCGATTTTAGCGAACAATTGAACGTGTCCGTTTCCAGTTTCTTCACAGATTGCACGAACTTCGTTCACATCTTTTGCAGTACGTACGAATGAAATCGCGATGAAGTTGATACCTTGTTCAAGACCAAAGCGGATATCGTCGTTATCACGTTCAGCAAGAGCTGGGAAAGGAATTTTAGTGTTAGGAATATTCACACCTTTTTGTTTAGCAATGATACCATCGTTTTCAACTTCAACTTCAAATTCACGAGTTGCATCATCTTTAGCAACCACACGAAGACCAAGTTTACCATCGTCAACCAAAACTTGACGACCAACTTCAACATCATCATAGATATCAAGAGCACCAGCAACGTTTAATGCAATCACTTCACGAGTTGATTTGATTCCTTGTTTAGTTGCAACACGGATTTTCTCACCAGTTTTGTATGAATACTCTTTAGCTTCACCTTCGAACAATTCTGTACGAATTTCTGGTCCTTTTGTATCAAGAAGGAAACCAACTTTTTTACCTGCAAGTTTTTCAGCAAGTTTAACAGTTGCCATACGCTCACCTTGTTCTTGGTGGTCACCGTGTGAGAAGTTGAAGCGGAATGTGTTAGCACCAGCTTCAATCAATTTAGCAATGTTTTTAGCTGAAGCTTCAACATCAAGTTTTTCACCCCAGTATCCGTCATCACCAAATTTTTTACCACCACGGATTTCTACCGCAGGACCCAAAGTTGCAACGATTTTTACACGTTTATTCATGATTTTTGTGACTCCTTTATATATATGACCTTTTTGGTCTTATTAACTAAATTGTAAATTATGACAAGCTCTTATTCAAGCTAGATAGCTCAAGGTCAGCCTTGTGTGGGTTGTTAACCACAATTTTACCATCTGCAGTAAGGCTAAACAATGCTCCTTCTTCTGCAGTTCCAAGGATTGGGTTTTCAACCATTTTCTCGTTACGGATACCAACCGCAACACCACCGATACCTTCTTTAAGAAGTTTAACAGCATGCGCACCCATGCGTGACGCCAATACACGGTCACGCGCAGTTGGAGAACCACCACGTTGGATATGTCCAAGTTCTGTTACACGAAGGTCACTTGTATCCCCAGCTTCTTTTAGTTTTTTACCAAATTCAGCTGCTGACATCACACCTTCTGCCAAGACGATGATGTTGTGTTTTTTACCACACTCATAACCACATTTAATGCTTTCTACGATATCTTCAATCTTGAATCCTTCTTCAGGAATGATGATTTCATCAGCACCAGTTGCGATACCTGCCCAAAGAGCGATATCACCAGCGTTACGTCCCATAACTTCAATAACAAAAGTACGACGGTGACTTGATGATGTATCACGAATCTTATCGATAGCATCCATAGCAGTTGTAACCGCTGTGTCAAAACCGATTGTAAAGTCAGTACCAACGATATCGTTATCGATTGTACCTGGAAGACCGATAGCTGGGAAGCCATGTTCAGTCAAACGCATAGCACCGTGGTAAGATCCGTCACCACCGATAACAACTACACCTTCAATTCCGTGTTTTTTCAATTGCTCAATCCCTTTAAGTTGCCCTTCAAGTTGAGCGAACTCTGGGTAACGAGCTGAGTGAAGGAAAGTACCACCACGAGAAATGATGTCTCCTACTGAAGCAGCATCTAGGGGATGAATTTCACCAGCAACCATACCAGCATATCCATCATAGATACCAAAAACTTCCATTCCTTCTGAAATTGCTTGACGAACAACTGCACGGATAGCAGCGTTCATACCAGGGGCGTCTCCACCACTAGTCAAAACAGCAATACGTTTCATATTGGTTATGCTCCTTTTTCTTTTAACATTCTTATTGATTATACCACATTTGATTTTAAAATTCTTCTATTTTCCGTATTTTTAGCGATAAATCGTTTTCATAACCATTTCATTCAATTTCGCTTCTAATTCATTGGATTTAGCTACAAAATGATGGGGAGAAACGATTGTTTTCTGTTCCTCTTCATACCTGATAATGACTGGGATTGGGCCTTTATATTGGTCTAAAATACGTGAAATTTCTTGATCCGATTCATGATTCTTTACCTGTATCCAAAAGCGTTCAGCAACTGCTTCTCTTATTTCTTGTGCAATCATTTGCAGACGGCCATCACGTGACTGGATCTTTCCTTTTATATAGTAGAAGGCTCCCTCTTTTATTTCCTGCCCAACCTGACGATATAAGTCTGAAAAGAGAGTGACATCCAATTTTTTCTTACTATCATCTACCTGTAAGAAAGCCATGTTTTCGCCCTTTTTGGTACGAATTACTTTTATCTTCTGAACTTCAACCAAAATAATAGCGTAGCTATTTTCTGACAAATTCCCAATTGGGGTAATCGGGTAAATAGCCTTACTTGCAATAGCTTGTAGGGGATGTTTGCTGACACCTATCCCTAAAAGTTCTTGTTCCATATAGAATTTTTCTTGTTCCGTCCAATCTTCCGATTCCTGCCAACTATAAATGGTATCACCAAACAAGCTTCCTAACTCTTTTACAAATTCAAATAGATTAACTAAATTATTGAATACTTTTTGACGATTTCTTTCAAATGAATCGAAAAGACCAACTTTTACCAAAGGTTCTAGCAGAGGAAGTTTCAGATAATTCTCAGGTAATTTAGCTATAAAATCTTCAATGTTCGAATAGGGTCTATTTTCAATAATCCAGAGAGCCAAATCATTGCTGACTCCCTTAATCGATTTCAAACCTAGATAGATGGCCTTGTTTGCAATTTTATCGTGATAGGGAATAGTATTGATGGACAATGGGGCTACTTCAAAACCTGCTTCAAGTGCATCTATTAAGTAATCACTGTTGGCAGAATTCAACATAACCTGATAAAAAATGGCTGGATAATGCGTTTTGAAATAAGCCAACTGGAAGGCCAAGGCTGAGTAGGCATAGGCATGTGACCTGTTAAAACCATAGCCTGCAAACTTCTCCATAACATCAAAAACCTGCTCTGCCTTTTCCGCAGTATGTCCAGCTTTTAATGAACCTTGAATAAAAGAAGCCCTCATCTCATGCATGGCAGAAGCATCCTTTTTACCCATAGCTCGGCGCAAAATATCGGCTTTCCCAAGACTAAATCCAGCAAAACGCTGAGCAACCTGCATAACCTGCTCCTGATAGAGCATGATACCGTAAGTTGGAGCCAAAATATCCTCCAGTACTGGATCCAGAACAGTCACTTCTTCCTGCCCATGCTTTCTTGCCACAAAATTATTGATATAGTCACTAGCACCTGGTCGATTTAGGGAAGTGGTTGCTACGACATCTTCAAAACAGACTGGTTGAACACGCTTGAGTAGGCGAATGGCACCAGGTTGCTCAAATTGAAAGATACCTTTTGTATTTCCAGAGGCAAATAAAGCTAACGTTTCTTTGTCTTCCAAATCAATTTCTTCGATTTTAAGGTGAACACCTTCTGTTTCTGCAAGTAATTCTTGCATCTTCTGGACAAAGGTCAAATTTCTTAGTCCCAGAAAATCCATCTTTAAAAGTCCACTAGCTTCAACTCCATGAGCATCATACTGAGTCAGTGGAATTTCATCACCATGCTTCAGAGGGATATAGTTGGTCAAATCCTGGTCGCTAATCACAACACCAGCCGCATGGACAGAGGTTTGTCTTGGATATCCCTCAATCTTACAGGCAATTTCAAAAGCTTTTTGGTATTCTAACTTACTATTGATTTGCTGACGAAACTGGAGGTTACCCTCATAGGCCGACTTGAGATTGTCCCGAAAACTGATTTTCTTAGTAATTGAAGATAATTCATATTCAGGAACACCAAAGCGTTTCAATACATCTCGTAGAGCTTGCTTAGCTCCAAAAGTTGAAAAGGTAACGATTTGAGCCGCATGTTTACTACCATATTTATTGCCAACATATCTGATAAAATCTGGACGATAAATATCTGGAATATCAATATCAATATCAGGCATGGTATAGCGTTCACGATTGAGGAAACGTTCAAAAATCAGATTTTTCTCTACTGGGTCAATCCCTGTGATATCTAAGGCATAGGAAACCAAGCTACCAACTGCAGAACCCCTTCCCATTCCCATATAGTAGCCATTCAATCGTCCAAAACGCAGCAAATCCCAAACAACCAAGAAATAATCATCAAAGCCCATATCATGAATAACAGCCAATTCTTGGTCTAGTCGATCTTGATATTCTTTGCTAGACAACCCCTTCTGAGCAAGTCCCAGTTCAGCACGTTCTCTCAACTCTTCTACTGCTGGTCTCGCTGGATTAAAACGAGGCAGTTTCAAACTAGTATCCAAGTCATAAGAAATACCTGAAATAAGCTTTTCTAAGTTTTCCAAGGCTTGAGGAAAACGTTCTTGGAATAGTTTCTCTAAAGAACTTGCTGATATAAGGACATCTTGTCGCGAGCGCAAAGGGACTTCTCTGAGCGGTAGGTTTTCTTTAATCGCTGTTAATACTTGTAGAACTTCTCTATCCCTGCTTTCAAAGGCATTGACCCGATAGAGAGGTAAGATAGGACGATAAAATTCGCTTACCAGTGTTTCTGGGTAAACCCCTATATAGTAATCACAGCCTAGATTTAGTGATTCAAGCTCTTCAAAATAAGGCACAATTACCGCGATATCCTCCAGGTACTGGGACAAGACTGACCAACTTTTCTCCCCCTGCATCTTGGCTGTTGAAAGCTTCATCAACTGCTGATAGCCCACACTAGATAGAGCTAAAAAGCGCAGATTCACTTCCTGATCATCCATAAATACAGTCATTTCAAGCCCTAATAAAGGATGAATGCCATATTTTTTTGTAACCTCTAGAAAGTCAAAAGCACCATAAAGATTATCAATATCCATCATAGCCAGATGAGTGTAGCCGAATTCTTTAGCTGCTCTCACATACTTTTCAATCGAAATGACGCTCTCCATAAAACTATAGACTGTTTTTGTATCTAGTTGTGCGATCAATTTACACTTCTCCTCTATCCTTCTCACTATATTATACCATTTTCAAAAAGAGAAAGACAAAAGCAATGACTCCTATCTCTATTTTATCCTTAAAGTAAAATTTTTTGAATGAAAAAATAACAAATATATTTGCAGTAGAAATGTTTTTGTAAACTATTTTGAACTTTTTATCCCAATAAATGGATATCTCTTTTAAAGAAGTGAGATAAATTCACTCAAAATTCTTGTTAGATATCGTTTAATTTATGAATGCTATAGAATATCACATATTATTTCATATAAATAATATTCATTATTCTTTAATTAATTTCTTTCTCACTTAATAATTCCCTTTTTCCTATTTTTTTGATATAATAACCTTAATTATTATTTTACAAGGAGGTTTTATGCGCTTTAATCAATTCAGCTATTTATCACTTCCAAGAGATACTATTTTATATGAATTAAAAAAGTATGGATTTGATTTTCCATCTGAGTCAACAAATAAAAAGATGTTGGAGTCTTTTCTAAGTCGTTTCTTTTTCACTTATCAAGACACCAACTACCCACTTTCCATCCTAGCAGCTGATAAAAAAACAGACCTGCTAACATTTTTTCAATCAGAAGATGAACTGACAGCAGATATTTTTTATACTGTTGCTTTTCAACTTTTAGGCTTTTCTTATTTGGTTGACTTCGAAGACAGTGAAGCTTTTCGTAAAGAGACTGGATTTCCTATTGTATACGGTGACTTGATTGAAAATCTCTATCAGTTACTCAATACTCGCACCAAAAAGGGAAATACTCTTATCGACCAACTTGTTAGTGATGGTCTTATTCCGGAGGATAATGACTACCACTACTTTAACGGCAAGAGTTTGGCAACTTTTTCTAGCCATGATGTCATTCGTGAAGTCGTTTACGTTGAGTCTCGTGTCGATACTGACCAAAAAGGGCTACCAGACCTAGTCAAGGTCAGCATTATTCGTCCACGTTATGAGGAGCAAATCCCTGCCATCATGACAGCCAGTCCTTATCATCAGGGAACCAATGACAAGGCTAGTGACAAGGCTCTCTACAAGATGGAGGGCGAGCTTGAGGTTAAACCTGCTCATAAGATCGAGTTAGAGGAACCTCAACTAAATCTCGTCCAACCTCAAGGCCAAGCTGAGCTTGTGTCAGAAGCTGAGGAAAAGCTAAGTCACATCAACTCTAGCTATACACTCAACGACTACTTCCTCCCACGAGGTTTTGCCAATCTCTATGTTTCAGGTGTTGGTACTAAAGACTCTACTGGTTTCATGACTAATGGCGACTACCAACAAATCGAAGCTTATAAAAATGTCATCGATTGGCTTAATGGCCGTTGCCGTGCCTTTACCGACCATACGCGCCAGCGTCAAGTCAAAGCTGACTGGTCAAATGGAAAAGTAGCCACAACTGGACTTTCTTATCTAGGTACCATGTCCAATGGTCTGGCGACTACAGGTGTCGATGGTTTAGAAGTCATCATTGCCGAGGCTGGCATTTCCTCATGGTACAACTACTACCGTGAAAACGGTCTGGTGACTAGCCCAGGTGGCTATCCAGGTGAGGACTTTGACTCCCTTGCTGAGTTAACCTATTCTCGTAATCTCTTGGCTGGCGACTATATCCGTGGCAATGAAGCTCACCAAGCTGACTTAGAAAAAGTAAAAGAGCAACTGGATCGCAAGACTGGCGACTACAATCAGTTTTGGCATGACCGCAACTATCTGCTCAATGCTGACAAAGTAAAGGCAGAGGTTGTCTTTACCCATGGTTCTCAGGATTGGAATGTCAAACCACTTCATGTTTACCAGATGTTCCATGCTCTACCTACTCATATAAACAAGCACCTCTTTTTCCATAATGGTGCCCATGTGTACATGAACAACTGGCAGTCCATTGACTTCCGTGAGTCCATGAATGCTTTGTTGACAAAGAAATTACTGGGACAAGATACAGATTTCAAACTTCCTACTGTTATCTGGCAGGACAATACAGCCCCTCAGACTTGGTTATCACTTGATAACTTCGGTGGGCAAGAAAACTTTGAAACCTTCTCACTTGGTCAAGAAGAGAAAGTCATTCAAAACCAGTACCCAGATAAGGATTTTGAGCGCTATGGTAAGACATACCAGACCTTCAATACAGAACTCTATCAAGGAAAAACCAATCAGATTACTATTGACCTTCCTGTGTCCAAAGATCTTCACTTGAACGGTCGCGCTCAGCTTAATCTTCGTATCAAATCCAGTACAAACAAGGGGCTCTTATCAGCCCAACTGCTAGAACTTGGACAAAAGAAATACCTACAACCTTATCCAGCTGTTTTAAGTGCTAGAACCATTGACAACGGTCGCTATCACATGTTGGAAAATCTTAACGAATTGCCTTTTCGTGAAAATGCACAGCGAGTCGTGACAAAAGGTTACCTCAATTTACAAAATAGAAATGATTTACTGTTAGTAGAGGATATTACTGCAGATGAATGGATGGATGTGCAATTTGAACTACAACCTACTATTTACAAGTTAAAAGAAGGAGATACTCTTCGTTTAGTCCTCTATACGACTGACTTTGAAATCACAATCCGTGACAATACCGACTACCACTTGACTGTCGATCTTGAACAGTCTACTCTTATCATACCTCACTAAAAAAGGAGTTAAATTATTATGAATAAATCTGAACATCGACACCAACTCATACGAGCTCTTGTAACGAAAAATAAGATTCACACACAAGCTGAGTTGCAATCTCTTCTTGCTGATAATGATATTCAAGTTACACAAGCAACACTTTCGAGAGATATTAAAAGTATGAACCTCTCAAAAGTACGAGAAGAAGATAACTCTTACTATGTGCTCAATACAGGTTCTATCTCAAAATGGGAAAAACGCCTCGAACTCTACATGGAAGATGCCCTTGTCTTGATGCGCCCAGTTCAACACCAAGTCCTACTAAAAACCCTTCCTGGACTGGCTCAATCATTTGGTTCTATCATTGATGCTTTGAGTTTCCCTGATGCTATCGCTACCCTCTGTGGTGATGATGTCTGCCTTGTCATCTGTGAAGATGCAGAGGCAGCCCAACATTGCTTTGAAGAGCTGAAACGGTTCGCCCCTCCATTTTTCTTTGGTGAATAAACAGAAACTGAACTCAACAACTGCAAAACTCTCAAAATTTTAAACAGTAGTGAATTGATGTCAGCTAACAGCTAGCGAATACAATAGCTGATTCCTGCTGAAAAGTGAGCTATGCAGCTTAATAAAACAAAAAAAGAAATCTATTTCATACATGAGTACAAAAGCTCCCCTTATAGTTTCTAGTGAAAAACAAATATTCACTAGAAACTATAAGGGGAGTCTTCATATATCTAAAAGAAATTCTAAACCTGTTTCAGCTTGATATAGTGTTTGAATAAAATGTTAACAAATTTATTAGGGAATTCAAATCAATTTCATGCTTTAAAAGTCGTTTCGTACTATTTTAGATTCAATTAATTATACATCATAGATAATCCGCTTCAAAAACCTCTTCAAATCACGTCAGGTTCACATTTCCGTATAAGAGAGAAATTTATTGTTGCAATACTTTTCTTGGCTTAGTACCTTCAGCTGGACCAATGACACCTGCCATCTCAAGCTCTTCCATGAGACGGGTCGCACGGTTAAATCCAACTGATAAACGACGCTGAATCATAGATGCGCTGGCTTTCTGGGTTTCGATTACCAAAGCCTTGGCTTCTTCAAAAAGCGGGTCTCCACCAGATTCACCATCTGAAAATTCTCCTTCATTTTCAGAAACCTCACCTGGATCAAAACTCTCATCGTAGTCCGCATCAGCCTGAGCCTTGATGAAGTTTACGATGCGTTCAACATCATCATCCGAGATAAAGGATCCTTGGAGACGAACTGGATGATTTTCATCAATCGGTTTAAAGAGCATGTCACCTCGGCCAAGCAGTTTTTCTGCTCCATTTTCATCCAAGATGGTGCGCGAGTCTGTACCTGATGATACCGCAAAAGCCACTCGAGATGGGACATTGGCCTTAATCAAACCAGAAATGACATCAACGGATGGACGCTGAGTTGCAAGAATCATGTGGATACCTGCAGCACGCGCCTTCTGTCCAAGACGAATGATGGCATCTTCCACTTCCTTGCTGGCCACCATCATGAGATCAGCCAACTCATCCACAATCACGACAATGAGCGGTAGCGGAATCTGCTTGTACTCGGACTGGGCATTAAACTCTTCTACCTTGGCATTAAAACCTGCAATATTCCGAACTCCCACCTTGGCAAAGAGTTCATAACGATTTTCCATCTCATCCACAACCTTTTGCAGAGCCTTACTGGCTTTGCGTGGATTGGTCACGACTGGAATCAAGAGGTGGGGAATATCATTGTAAACGGACAACTCAACCATTTTGGGATCGACCATCATAAATTTGACTTGGTCAGGTCTCGCCTTCATGAGAATGCTAGCAATAATACCATTAACAGCTACTGACTTCCCTGAACCCGTTGAACCTGCGACTAGCAAATGGGGCATTTTAGAAAGGTCAAAAGCTCTTGCGGTTCCATTAACAGCCTTTCCTAGAGGAATTTCTAAGAGATTTTCTGCTTTCGTTTGAGATTGTTCCCATAGTTCGCGGAAGGATACCGTCGCAATCTCAGAATTAGGAACCTCAATCCCGACTAAGGATTTACCAGGTATTGGAGCCTCAATCCGAACATCCTTAGCCGCCAAGGCTAGAGCGAGATCATCTGCGAGATTGGAAATGCGGTTGACCCTTACACCCACTGCAGGCTTGACTTCATACTTGGTCACTGATGGCCCAATTTCGGCCCGTTCAACTGTTACCTTAATACCAAAGCTAGCAAAGGTTTCTTCTAGAATTTTGATATTTTCCCGAACGATTTTCTTCTCTTTAGACTGGTCTTTGGGTTTATCCGGTGCAAAAAGTTGTAAACTTGGAAGTTTGTATTCAATGGCTTCCTTGGCCGAAAAATCGACCTGAACATCTTCGTCATCAGAGCCATCTTCCTGTTCAGCGAATTCAAGTTCAGCTTGAGGCAGGATGATTTCTGGTTCCACCCACTCTTCTTCTGGAACAGGAGGAACGTCAAGCACAACATCTTCTGTCAGAATTTCACCCGTTTCCATATCAATAGGAGGCAAATCGAGTAAGGCTTTTTCAGCTTCTTCTTGTTCTAATCTAGCCTCTTCCTCAGCCTTTTGGCGAGCTTTTTCTTCTTGTTTGACAAAGCGTTCCTCTTTTCGAAGCTCATGTCCTTCCCTCCATTTGGCAAAGCCTCTACTGAAAAATTCAGCAATATCATAAACAGACCAAGGACTGACTAGGAGGGCACCCACTAAAATCAAGATAGAACCAATAAAGTAAGTACCGATATTTGAAAAGAGAAAGGCGGTTGGAATATAAAGAGCGACACCAATCAAGCCCCCTCCAGCAAAACTGGTCGTTCGAAAACCAGTCAAATCCGTCACAATCTGAGCCATGGTTCCTTTTAAAACCGACTTATCCAAACCATATTTCCAAACTAAGTAGGCCTCAAAAATCAAGAGCAAGCCAGCAAATATGGTGAAAAATCCTGATAAGAGTCCTTCCTGTTTTCGTATCCACTTGAAAAAGAAGAGATAGAACAAGAGGCCAAATATTGCTAGATAGGCTAGACTACCCACCAACAAGCGTATTAAATTGTAAAGGGTGATACCTGCAGCTCCTAATTTGAAGGCTGCGAAAATCAATAAAAGTGCGATTCCCAACGAAATCAACATTCGTTGAATCGCTTCTTTTCTTTCGAGTTCTGCTTTAGACGGTCTCCGTCTTGTTTTACTTGTATTCTTGTTTGCCATTCTTCTATTATACCATATTTCACAGGCATTTCGGAAAGAGAAAAAGACTGCACCAAACGGTCCAATCTTTTCATTTTATATCTAGTTTTTATGCTTGGGGTTTACGTAGGTAACCATATACCACACCACTTACGATTGCTCCTACCAAGACAGAAACAAGGTAAAGGAGAGCATTTGAAGTAAGGGCGATAACGAAGATTCCTCCGTGCGGCGCCATGAGTTTGATACCAGTAAGACCAACGAGTCCACCTGCTACTGCCGAACCAAGGATGAAGCTTGGAATCGCACGAGCTGGGTCAGCGGCACCAAATGGAATCGCTCCCTCAGTGATAAATGACAAGCCCATGATGATATTCGTCAAACCAGAGTTGCGTTCTTCCTTAGTAAATTTATCTTTGAAAAGAAGAGTTGCGACAAAGATTGCAAGTGGTGGCACCATTCCTCCCGCCATAACTGCTGCCATAGCTACAGAGCCACCAGAAGAAACAGTCGCTGCAAGCGTACCTGTACCAAAGACATAAGCTGCTTTGTTAACTGGTCCACCCATGTCAACAGCCATCATTCCACCAAGGACGATACCGAGAAGGACAGCTGAACCACCTCCAAGACCACCTAGGAAGTCATTCATAGCAGTGTTGATTGCTGCCATCGGGATGTTAACAGCTAGCATGACAAATCCTGTCAAGATTGTCCCAAGAAGTGGCAAGAGAAGGATTGATTTTGCACCTTCAAGTGAACGAGGAACTTTAACGTATTTCTTGATAGCAAGAACCAATGCACCTGCGATAAATCCACCAACAAGGGCACCTAGGAAACCAGATGAGACACCTGCAAGAGTTGACGTTGCTTCACCACCTGCGGCATAAGGGATCTTACCAAAGGCAAAACCTTCTTTGGCAATAGCACCAGCCACGAAACCAGCTACCAAACCTGGTTTTTCAGCGATAGAGTAGGCAACATAACCTGCAAAGACTGGAAGCATCAAACCAAAGGCCGCACCACCGATTTTCATGAACATAGAAGCTAGTTCATGGTAAGAACCAAGACTGCCAAGGTTTTCATTCGGAACACCCAAAGCACCGTCAATCAAGAAGGCAAGGGCAATCATGATACCACCGCCAATAACAAATGGCAACATTTGAGATACACCACTCATCAAGTGTTTGTAGAAGGCACCACCAAGGCTTTGTTTTTCGTTAGAGGCTGTTGCAGCTTTTGCACCATTAGCGGCACGATAGACTTCAGCATCTCCTGAAAGAACCAAGTTAATTAACTCTTCTGTCTTACGGATCCCGTCAGCAACCGGACGATTGATCAATGGTTTACCATCGAAACGATCCATCTCAACCGCCTTGTCTGCAGCGATAATAACAGCTTTAGCCTTACGGATGTCTTCAGCAGTTAGTTGGTTTCCAACACCGCTAGCACCGTTGGTTTCGACCTTGATACCAACACCCATTTCAGCAGCCACTTTTTGAAGGGCTTCTTGGGCCATGTAAGTGTGGGCAATACCTGTCGTACAAGCTGTAACAGCTACGATAAAGTCACCAGAGTCATTAGCAGGTGCTTGAACAGGTTCCTCAGTTTTTTCTGAAGCTTGGTCAAAAAGTTCAATGACTTGGTCAGCTGATGTTACTTGACGAAGTTTATCAGCAAAGCCATCTTTCATCAAGTATTGAGACAATTCTGCCAAGGCAGCCAAGTGGGTATCATTGGCACCTTCTGGAGCAGCAATCATGAAGAAGAGGTCAGTTGCTTGCCCATCCAAGCTTTCGTAGTCAACACCCTTGTTTGACTTGGCAAAGAGAACAGTCGCTTCTTTGACAGCAGCGTTTTTGCTGTGAGGCATTGCAATTCCATCACCCAAACCAGTAGAAGTGAGAGCTTCACGCGCCAAAATTCCTTCTTTAAATGTTTCAAAATCTGTTACATAACCGTGATCTGTCAAACTTTTAATCATCTCGTCAATGACAGCTGTTTTTTCAGTCGCCTGCAAATCGAGCAACATGACATCTTTTCTCAATAGGTCTTGAATTTTCATCGTTTTTCTACCTCAACTTTTTCATATGTTTCTTTAATAAATTCTGCCGTTGCCAAATCATCTGAGAAGGTGGTTGCCGTTCCGCAAGCCACTCCCCATTTGAAGGCTTCTACTGCGTCTTTTGATTTGACAAATTCACCTGTGAATCCGGCAACCATAGAATCACCAGCTCCGACTGAATTTTTCACTGTTCCTTTGATTGGTTTAGCGAAATAAGTTCCCTCAGATGTTACCAGAAGGGCACCGTCACCAGCCATGGAGATAATGACGTTTTGAGCACCTTTAGCCAGTAACTCACGAGCATATTTCTCAATTTCATCTAAACTTTCGAGTTTAACCCCAAAGATCGCTCCAAGTTCATGATTGTTTGGTTTGACCAAAAGTGGCTGGTGGTCCAAACTATCAATCAAGGTCTGTCCTTCAAAGTCACAAACCACTTGCGCACCCGTCTGACGCGTCAAGGCAATCAAATCCTTGTAAATGACATTGCCTAGATTTTTAGCACTTGAACCTGCAAAGACAACTGTATCTTCTGCTGTTAAACTTGAAAGAATAGCTTTCAATTCTTCTAGCTGGGCTGGTTCCACATTTGGACCAGTCCCGTTGATTTCTGTTTCTTGGTCCGCTTTAATCTTAACATTGATACGAGTATCTTCTGCCACTTGGACAAAACGTGTCTCGATTTCTTCCTCTGCCAAAGTATCTGTGATAAATTTACCAGTAAAGCCACCGATAAATCCCGTCGCTGTATTTGATATATCCAAACGTTTCAAGACACGGCTGACATTGATTCCTTTCCCACCAGCAAACTTATCATCACTGTCCATACGATTGACACTACCGACTTGGACTTGGTCCAAACGAACAATATAGTCAATGGATGGATTGAGTGTGACTGTATAAATCATACTTCTATTACCTCCGTTTTCTCCTTAATAGCCTGCAAGAGCTCATGCCCTTGACTTGTGATAACAATAGCGCGTTTGAGTGGTGCTACCTTGGCAAAGCAAGTTTGTCCAATTTTAGACGAATCCACCAAGACATAGGTCTGTTTGGCATTCTCTAAAATAGCACGCTTAACAGCTCCCTCCTCCATATCAGGAGTCGTATAATAGCCATCGTCCACACCATTCATCCCGATAAAGGCACGGTCAAAGTGCAATTGGTTAATCTGGTTGAGAGCAACGCCCCCGATGCTCGCATCTGTCGCCATCTTGACACTTCCTCCAACTATGACAGTTGGAATCTGCTTTTCAACCAACTGAGCGGCATGGTGAATGGAGTTGGTCACAACAGTAATATTCTTATTGACCAATTCATGAATCAAAAAAGCAGTTGTTGTTCCAGCATCGATAAAGATGACATCTTGTTCCTTGATGAGAGAGGCTGCTTTCTGAGCCAGCAACTTCTTCTCTTGAAGGTTTTTGACAGATTTTTCTTGAATGGTTTCTTCTTCCTTCAAGGAATGAGGCAATTCTGCTCCACCATGCACGCGACGAAGCTTGTTTTCTGCTTCCAATTCATCCAAGTCTCTTCGAACCGTTGATTCTGAGGTCTCTAGCAAACTAACTAATTTTTCTAGAGAAACTACATGATGTTGATTTAACTCCTCTAAAATCAGTTGCTTCCGCTCTGTTTTTAACACCGAATCACCTCCTGTTATCGTTTACACTATTCATTCTATCATACTTTATTTCAAAGTCAAGCATTTTTTATCATTTTCTTTCAAATTCTATCATTTTTCTTATTTTCAGAATTTTTATTGCAAGATAAGTATCTTTATGGTAGACTATTTGAGTAAGTATTGGAAGATTACTCAAGAGGCTTAAGAGGCCGTGTTGGAAACGCGGTAGGCGTGTAACAGCGTGCGTGGGTTCGAATCCCATGTCTTCCGTTTATTTTAAAAAAGATACCCAAGAAATCTTGGGTATCTTTTTTCTTATATGCTTGTTTTATAACTCGGGTGAATTTCTTAGAAAATATCAAATAACAATTTCACATTGAGAATTGTTAAGATAATGGAAACGATATAGCCAAGGATGGTATTCCATTTGGCATTGGTAAATTCTCCCATCAGTGATTTCTTAGAAGTTAGATAAATCAGTGGGAAGATTGAAAATGGAAGAGCAATCGAAAGAAAGACTTGTGAATAAACCAATAACTGATCTAATGTTTTTTCCTGATGACCAAACAGAACCGCTACAATCATGACAGGCAACAAGGCAAAGAGACGAGTTGCCAAACGAATGAACCATTGAGGTAATCTCATATGCAAGAAACCTTCCATAACGATTTGTCCAGTCAAGGTACCCGTAATTGTCGAATTTTGACCACTGGCTAATAAAGCCAAGGCAAACAAGGTTGATAAGGTCGAGCTAGCTATAGCTCCTGCAATAGTAGAATCCTGCAAGGCATTATACATTTGAGAGAAGGCAGAAATCTCAGATGCATGGCCGAAAAAGAGAGCCGCCCCGAGAATTAATAGAAGGGAGTTAACCACAAAGGCCAAGGATAATTGGAGATTTGAATCCCAGGTCATAAAGCGCACGGCTTTTCGAACATCATTCTTGTCCTTGTGATTGATTTTCCGAGTTTGTGACAAGGAAGAATGCAAATAGAGGTTATGGGGCATAACCGTTGCTCCCACGATCCCTAGTGCCAAGGTTAATTGACTTTCATGCCCTGGCAAGGGACTTTCAAATAAGGTTGCATTCGGTAGATAACCCTCAACGATTCCTTGGAAGCTTGGATGTGACAAAGCTACCAGATAGGTAAAAATTGCTAGAATGGTTAAAATCAGTGTTGTCACAATAGCTTCAATCTTCTTAAAGCCAAATTTCATCAGAAGCAATAAGAGAAAAACATCCAACACGGTCAAGAGAATTGCTATCATAATCGGAATCTTAAAGAGAAGATTGAGAGCAATCGCTGAACCTAGAACTTCTGCCAGATCTGTCGCCATCAAGGCTAATTCTAAAATCACCCATAGACTATAACGAAGCCATTTAGGTGAATGATGAGCCGTTGCTTGAGCCAGGTCCATCTGGGTTACAATACCAAGCTTTCCTGCCATCTGCTGAAGTTGCATGGCAATGAGAGATGAAATCAAGATAACAAACAAGAGACTATACTTATAGGAAGCACCACCGACTACACTGGTAATCCAGTTTCCTGGATCCATATAACCAACTGCGACAAGAGCACCCGGACCTAAAAAGGCATTTAAATTTTGCCAGAAATGATTGTTATTTGGAGTATCGATAGATTGATTAATCTCAGAGAGTGACACTTTTTTATGAGAAGACATAGATACTTACCTCTTTCTAAACCTACTTTTTCATTATTTTCTATTAGAGAAAAATAAGATTGACTTTAAACTATTAAAACAATGAAAACTATATGAAAAACATTTAGTTTTTTCATTATTTTTCTTAAGGCACCTTAATATTTTTCTTAAGGCACCTTAATATTTTTCTTAAGGCACATTAATTATAACACAAAAAATGAAAACTATATGAAAAACATTTAGTTTTTTCATTATTTTTCTTAAGGCACCTTAATTATAACAGAAAATATGATAAAAACTTAAGAAAATTCAGGACTTGATTTAATATTTAGGATACAACAAAATGTTGTATTCTTTTTTGCAAAAGAATACCAAAAAATAAAATAAAAAACGTTGTAAAATTCAACACCTGATATTATGCGTTTTCTGATTTTAAAGACTTTTTGCCTGACCCTTTTCACCTTGTTAAAACACCATTGATCTTAACTCATCACTTACCTCTTAAAAAATCTTTAGAATTGCCTTAATCCCCTTTATTGTATCGCGTTTGGAGTTTTTTAGGTATAACCTTCGACGCGCACCTTACGTAGGACGACAGACTCATAGCTTTATACATAATAGAACGAGTATCTCCATCTGTAGAGATACTCGTTTTTTGCTATTTTCAAAGTGTTCTTTTTGACCAATCCCATACATCATTTTTATAGTAAATTGAAACTAGAATAGTACATCGTGGATACTAAAACATTTCTAGAAATTAATTTGATTTCCCTAATCAAGTTGCACACATCTTATTTCAAACTACTATATATTCAATGAAAATCAAAGAGCTAACTAGGAAGCTAACCGCAGGTTGCTCAAAGCACCGCTTTGAGGTTGCGGATAAAGCTGACGTGGTTTGAAGAGATTGTCGAAGAGTATTAAGGAGTATAGAATAGTATTTTAACTCCATCCTCTAAAGTGCTCCCAATAAAAGATACTTGAACACCATATTCAGCATATAATCTTTATGCCCTAAGTCAAAACAATCATTCTTTTCTAATTTATCGTAAATAAATCTAAAATCACAGAATACTGTCAGATGACTTAAAAAATGATTCTTTGGAAAAAGCGAATCAAAACTTGATTTATCACTTTTTATTCCACTATCTTTTTGTCACACATATTTATAAAGTACTGGTGCAAGCGAACATCATCAGTCAATTCTGGATGAAAAGAAGTTACCAACATATTTTTTTCTTGGGCTGCAACGATTTGATCTTCAACTGTTGCTAGAATTTCTACATCTTCTCCAACACTGCTGATAATTGGACCACGGATAAAAGTCATTGGAATCTGACCGACTCCCTTACATTCTGCTTCCGTGTAAAAACTTCCTAATTGGCGCCCATAGGCATTTCGCTCGACCACCATATCCATAGTTCCTAGATGATGCTCGTCCTGAGAAGTAATTTCCTTAGCCAGCAAAATTAAACCCGCGCAAGTTCCAAAAACAGGTAAACCAGATAGAATTGCTTCTCGGATAGGAATCAGCATGTTCTGGTCACGTAAGAGCTTGCCCATGGTTGTAGATTCCCCACCAGGCAAAATCAAACCTGACAAGTCACTCTGATGTTTCTGAAAATCATCTAGATTTCTGATTTCAACACTCTCAACACCTAATTGATCTAGCACTTTTGCATGTTCTGCAAAGGCCCCTTGCAAGGCCAATATTCCGATTTTCATCTATTTTCCTCGCTCTGCCATGAGAATTTGGATTTCATTTTCATTAATACCCACCATGGCTTCTCCTAAATCTTCAGAGATTTGGGCTAGTATTTGAGGATTTCGGAAGTTAGTCACAGCCTTAACAATGGCGCTCGCTCGTTTAACAGGATCTCCTGACTTGAAAATACCTGAACCTACAAAGACACCCTCTGCCCCTAATTGCATCATCAGCGCAGCATCTGCTGGCGTTGCAACGCCTCCAGCAGCGAAATTTACAACTGGCAATTTTCCATATTCATGAACATATTGGACCAATTCTACAGGGACTTGCAAATCCTTGGCAGCAACATAAAGTTCGTCCTCGCGTAGGTTTTGAATGCGGCGAATTTCCTGATTCATCATACGCATATGACGAACGGCTTGGACGATATCCCCTGTACCCGGTTCTCCTTTTGTACGAATCATAGAAGCACCTTCAGCGATACGACGCAAGGCTTCGCCCAAATCCTTAGCTCCACAGACAAAAGGAACTTGGAATTCTTTCTTATCCACATGGAAACGGTCGTCAGCTGGAGATAAAACTTCACTCTCATCGATATAGTCAATTTCAATAGCCTCTAAAATCTGAGCTTCAACAAAGTGCCCGATTCTGACCTTGGCCATCACTGGAATACTAACTGCTTCTTGGATTTCCTTAATCATCTTTGGATCACTCATGCGGGAAACCCCACCAGCTGCACGGATATCAGCCGGAATCCGCTCCAAGGCCATCACAGCTGCCGCACCAGCAGCTTCTGCAATACGTGCCTGTTCAGGGTTCTGAACGTCCATGATAACCCCACCTTTGAGCATCTGTGCCAAGTTTTTATTTAGTTCATAACGATTTTCAGTCATTTCTTTATCCTCATCATTTGTATTGGTAGCTACCATTTCATTTTAAGTTAGATTAGAATGAATCACAAGATAAAAAAAACGTAATTGTATGGGTACAGACTAGCTAAAAAACTATCTGACCGTTAATCAAGGCCAGATAGTTCATCATTTTTATTTTTCAGCTGTAAGGGCAGCCATTGTGATGTAGTTGTACGGTTTGTTGAAGTGTGGCAAGAAGAATAGGTCTGTCAATGCCAATTTATCAATTGTTACATGCTCTTGGATAGCAAGTGAGAACATGTGAATTCCCATGCTAATTGCAATATCATGTGAAACCATTTGCGCACCAAGAATTTCACGGCTATCTTTGTCAAAGACAATCTTAATTGCTACTTCATGGTTATCATGTTTCATGAATTCTGGTTTTTGAAGATCGTTAAAGCCTGTTTCAGTCGCATTGTAACCTGCAGCTTTCGCTTTTTCAAGAGTCAAACCAGTTGAAACCATGTGAAGACCATAGATTGAGATACCGTTTGATCCTTGCACACCGATTCCTTCCAATTCATGACCACAAGCATTGTAGGCACCAACGATACCAGTACGAACAGCATTTGAAGCAAGGGCAATGTAGCTAGTGTCTTTACGAGCATTATCATAGACAGTCGCACAGTCACCAACTGCAAATACACCTGGAATTGAAGTTTCTTGTTTCTTATCTACAAGAAAGGCACCGTTACGGAAGAGTTCAATCTTACCGTCAGCAAGGGCTGTGTTTGGACGGAAACCAACTGCAAGGATAACCATGTCCACATCGAAAGTTTCTTTATCAGTAATCAAGCGTTCTACTTTACCGTCACCTTCGATTGCTTTAACAGTTTGACCAAGCGCCAAGCGGATGTTGTGGTCTTCCAAGTTCTTCGCCATCATTTGTGTGAAGTCTTTGTCATAGTAGCCGTTTAAGACTGTATCAACGATATCAACAAGGACAACTTCTTTTCCAAGACGTTCAAAGGCTTCAGCAAGTTCAACACCGATGTAACCACCACCAACAACGGCGATACGGTCAAGGTGTTGGCTCTTGTCAGCAAGTTTATTGATAACTTCTTCAGCGTTTTGGTACAATTTAACGAATTGTACATTTTCAAGAGTTGCTTTAAATTCGCGGTTTCCTTTAACAATTTCAACACCTTCGATTGGTGGCAAGATTGGTGTAGAACCTGTAGCAAAAATCAATTTCTCGTATGATTCTTTGTGCTCTTTCCCTTCAACTTCTGCTGTAACTACTTTGTTATCATAGTCGATTGAAAGAACTGGTGAGTTCATGTAAACCTTAGCACCTTTAGCTTCCAATTTTTCTTTATCAGAATAGAACAAGCCTTCAGCACCGTCAATTTGTTCACCAATCCAAAGAGCCATTCCACATCCTAGGAAAGAGATGTTAGAGTTTTGGTCAAATACAACAATTTCGTTCTCATTTCCAAAATTATCCAACATGGTATTGATACATGCTGTACCAGCGTGGTTAGCACCGACTACAACGATTTTACTCATAAAAAATTCCTACCTTCAATTTTAAATTTACTCTTCTAGTATATCATTTACTGTTAGCGTTTACAAGAGTTTTGCTAATTTTCCCGATTTTTTTGTAAAGAAATGTAAATAATCTGTATTTTATCAGCCTTTCTTACAATTACTCTTTATTTCTGAGCATATTTCTTGACATCTTTACAAAATTTATTTGTGAAAACGCTGACTTTATGGTATGCTAGTATCATGGAAAGAAAATGTAAGGGGTTCATTTTTCATAAATTTACTATATTTCAACCTTCTTTTCATAAGAGAAAGGAGTTGGTAGTTTGCCTCTTAGTTCACATTCTGAACGCCTAATGGGAACCACTATCACTATTTCATTAGTGGATGTGCAAGCAGATATCTTGCTCCAAAAATCTTTTGATTTACTCAAAGAGCTCGAATACCGCTTCAATGCCAATAGCCAAGAATCTGAGTTGATGGAAATCAATCATCAAGCTGGAATAGCCCCCGTCAAGGTTCATCCAGACCTGTTCGAACTGATTTCACTTGGGTTAGAGCATAGCCTAGCGCCCTCTAGCCACCTCAATATCAGCATTGGTCCCTTGATTCAAACTTGGCGCATCGGTTTTTCAGATGCCAAGGTTGCCCAGCCTCAAGAAATTGAATCGGTGCTACCTTTAATCAATCCTCATGATATCGAGTTAGATTCTTCTACTTCCACTGTATTCTTAAAGCAGAAAGGAATGAAGATAGATCTTGGTTGTTTAGCCAAGGGTTATAGTGCGGATAAGGTTGCCCAATTTTTGAGAGAAGAGGGAGTGACATCTGCCTTGATCAATCTGGGAGGGAATATCCTGACCATTGGAAAAAATCAGGCAAGAGGGAACCAACCTTGGCAAATCGGGATTCAAGACCCAGCCAATCCTCGGGGAAATCACTTAATGACCATACCTGTTGTCAATCAATCTGTCGTGACTTCGGGCATTTATGAACGTCACCTGACAGTCGATGGAAAAGATTACCATCACATTTTTGACAGCCAGACAGGATATCCTGTTGAAACAGAACTCGCTAGTCTCACAATCATCTCTGATAAGTCAGTTGATGGTGAAATCTGGACAACTCGACTCTTTGGAGAAAGACCTGCTTCTATCCTTTGGCAAGTCGAAAGTTTGGAGGGCATCGAAGTCATCCTCATTGATAAGGAAGGCCACCTAAGTTGTTCTTCAGGAATTCCTACTCTATAGAGACAACTGTTTCAATGGAGTTTTAAAATCGTATTATGTAAAAAGAGAAAGGAAATCTCATGTTAAAACTTATTGCTATTGTTGGAACAAATTCAAAACGTTCTACAAACCGTCAATTGCTTCAATACATGCAAAAACACTTTGCTGATAAAGCTGAAATTGAACTTGTTGAAATCAAGGATATCCCTGTCTTTAACAAGCCGGCTGACAAGCAAGTACCTGCTGAAATTTTGGAAATTGCTGCTAAAATCGAAGAGGCAGATGGCGTTATTATCGGTACTCCTGAGTATGACCACTCTATCCCAGCTGTTTTGATGAGCGCTCTTGCTTGGTTGTCTTATGGTATTTACCCACTTTTGAACAAACCAATCATGATTACAGGTGCTTCTTACGGTACACTTGGTTCATCACGCGCCCAATTACAACTTCGCCAAATCTTAAACGCACCAGAAATCAAAGCAAGTGTCCTTCCTGATGAATTCTTGCTTTCACATTCTCTTCAAGCCTTTAATCCAAGTGGAGATCTAGTCGATCTTGATGTTATTAAAAAACTGGATGCCACTTTTGACGACTTCCGTATCTTTGTAAAAATTACAGAAAAATTGCGCAACGCACAAGCCCTACTTCGCAAAGATGCTGAAGAATTTGACTGGGAAAATTTGTAAGATAGGAGACCAAAAAGAATGAAATTTGTTGGACTTGTAGGATCAAACTACGATCAATCATATAACCGTAAACTCTTGGAATTCATCCGTCGTCACTTCAAACTCAAATTTGAATTAGAAGTTCTCGAAATTGACGAAGTTCCAATGTTCAACCAAGACGAAAAATGGGACGAAAGCTTCCAATTGCGTCTCTTGTATAACAGAATTACGCGTGCTGATGGTGTCATTATCGCTACTCCTGAGCACAACCATACAATCTCAGCTTCTCTAAAATCTGTTTTTGAATGGCTTTCATACGAAGTTCATCCATTCGAAAACAAACCAGTCATGATTGTGGGAGCTTCTTACTACGACCAAGGTACTTCTCGTGCCCAAGTTCACCTTCGTAAGATTCTTGACGCTCCAGGTGTTAATGCCTATACGCTTCCAGGTAACGAATTCCTTCTTGGTAAAGCCAAAGAAGCATTTGACGCAGAGGGCAATATCACAAACGAAGGAACTATTAATTTCCTTGAAACATGCTTGGACAACTTTGTAAAATATGTGGGAGTCGTTTCAAAATTGAAAAAACCAAAACCAATTGCACCAGAAGATTTATATTGTACAAATTCAATTGCAACTACCATTCAAGGTGTTGATCCAGACGATCCTGAATGGGTAGAAAAAGCAGCTGAACTTGTTGGAGCTGTTTCTGGAGATACTTACGTTAAATTAGACCACGGTATCTTGACAGTTAACCAAATTGACATGTTCTTGAAAGCAATGCCATTTGAATTGACATTTGCAGATGATAATAACCAGTTCTTGTACTTTAATAACGCACACCAAGATCCAAATACAATGTTTGGTAAACGTGTACGTGCTCAATCAGGAAACCGTCTAGGAACTGTACACGGTTCATTGCCAGATTCTAGAATGAAAAACGTTGAATGGGTTGTCGGCGTATTGCGTAATGGGGACCAAGAATATGTCCGTACAATTGTGCCAGGAACACCAGAAGGCGTTATTAATACCCATAATTACCAAGCAATGTACTATCCAGATGGTTCATATGCTGGAATCAATGAAATCATCTTTAATTTCCAACCATGGCTTGACTGGTACCTTAATACAACTGGTCAACGTCTAGTTGGTGGAAATGCAGCTCCTGCCGGAGGACACGGTGGCGCAGATGCCACATCTGGAGCTTCTGATTCAGGTGATGCTGGAGGCCACGGTGGTGGCGCAGACGCTACATCTGGCGCAAGTAATTAATAATTTTAGGAACCATTTTGGTTCCTTTTTTGGCTCTTTGTCAACTGTACTTGGTGGGATGTCAATCCTTCTCTATGGTGTTATCGCAAGTAATGGTTTGAAAGTCTTGATCAAAGAACGTGTAGACTTCAGTCAAATGCGTAACCTAATCATCGCAAGTGCTATGTTGGTACTGGGACTTGGAGGAGCTATCCTTAAACTCGGTCCAGTTACCCTTTCAGGAACTGCCCTATCAGCCATGACAGGAATCATCTTGAACTTAATCTTGCCATACGAAAATAAAGACTAATACTCTTCGAAAATCTCTTCAAACCACGTCAACGTCTCCTTGTCGTAGATATATGTTACTGACTTCGTCAGTTCTATCTGCAACCTCAAAACAGTGTTTTGAGCTGACTTCGTCAGTCTTATCTACAACCTCAAAGCAGTGATTTGACCAACCTGCGGCTAGTTTCCTAGTTTACTCTTTAATTTTCATTGAGTATAAGAGTCTAAACACATCAAAAAACGAGCATTTCCAATTACGGAAGTGCTCGTTTTTCTTCTTTCTAAAAAAGGAAACCCCTGCGCCTTCCTTTGTCTTACTTGCGTTTCTTCTTCGCTTTTTTCATTTTGTTAGCCATGCGTTTCATAGACTGTTTCATGGCAAATTCACCGATTTTACCTTTTAGTCCACCACCAAACATCTGGCTCATATCTGGCATTCCTGCTCCTCCGAGAGCTGAAAGGTCAGGCATACCGCCTTGTCCCATCATTCCTTCAAGGGCAGACATATCCATTCCTCCCATATTTGGCATATTTTTAGGAAGGTTGTTTGGATTGATTCCCATTTGCTTCATCATTTTGTTCATATCTCCAGACATGACTCCCTGCATAAGCTGTTTAGCTTGGTTAAAGTCTTTGATGAATTTATTAACTTCGACAAATGTATTTCCAGAACCAGCTGCGATACGACGTCGACGGCTTGGATTTAGCAAATCTGGGTTTTCACGTTCTTCAGGTGTCATGGAAGACACAATGGCACGCTTACGAGCAATCTGACGCTCATCTACCTTCATGTTTTGAAGGGCTGGATTGTTAGCCATACCTGGAATCATCTTGAGCAAGTCTTCCATTGGCCCCATGTTTTGCACCTGATCCAACTGATCAATGAAATCATTGAAATCAAAGGTGTTTTCACGCATCTTCTCAGCCATTTCAAGGGCTTTTTGCTCATCGTATTCTTGAGAAGCTTTCTCAATCAAAGTGAGCATATCCCCCATACCAAGAATACGGCTTGACATACGGTCTGGGTGGAAGGTTTCAATGTCCGTAATCTTTTCACCTGTACCAGTGAACTTGATTGGTTTACCAGTAATGTGACGAACAGACAGAGCCGCACCACCACGAGTATCCCCATCAATCTTAGTAAGGATAACCCCAGTCACTTCCAACTGAGCATTAAACTCACGCGCAACATTGGCCGCTTCTTGACCAATCATGGCATCAACGACGAGCAGAATTTCATTTGGTTGAGCTAGTGCTTTCACGTCACGAAGCTCATTCATCAAAAGCTCATCAATCTGCAAACGACCTGCCGTATCAATCAAGACATAGTCATTATGATTAGCTTGGGCTTGTTCCAAACCTTGACGTACAATCTCCACAGCTGGAACCTCTGTTCCAAGAGCGAAGACAGGCACATCAATCTGTTGTCCCAAGGTCTTAAGCTGATCAATAGCAGCAGGGCGATAAATATCCGCCGCAATCATCAAGGGACGGGCATTTTCTTCTTTCTTGAGTTTGTTAGCCAATTTACCTGCAAAGGTTGTTTTACCAGCCCCCTGCAAACCAACCATCATGATGATGGTAGGAATCTTAGGTGACTTGATAATTTCTGCCGTATCAGAACCTAAAACAGCTGTCAATTCCTCATCAACGATTTTAATAATTTGTTGCGCAGGATTAAGGGTATCAATGACCTCATGCCCGACTGCACGCTCACGAACTTTCTTGATAAAGTCCTTCACAACAGGCAAGGCAACATCGGCCTCAAGCAAGGCCAAGCGAATCTCTTTGGTTGCTTCTTGGACATCAGCCTCAGAGATTTTTCCTTTTTTACGTAAATTTTTAAAGACGTTCTGCAAACGTTCTGTTAAACTTTCAAATGCCATTTTTCTTCCTCTTATTCTCTATTATCAATGCTTGTTAAAATTTCTATCTGCTCCTGCAGAAAGTCATCCTTGGGATAACGCTCCAAAATCTGATCAAAAATTTGACTGCGAACAATGTAGTCCGAGTACATGTGCAATTTCATCTCATAATCTTCCAGAATCTTTTCTGTCCGCTTGATATTATCATAGACAGCCTGACGACTGACACCAAACTCCTCGGCAATTTCAGCAAGGCTGTAATCATCAGCGTAGTAGAGCTCGATATAATTCATTTGCTTATCTGTCAAAAGCGCCGCATAAAATTCAAAGAGCGCATTCATACGATTGGTTTTTTCGATTTCCATAACTTTTATTATACCACACATTACCCGGCAGTCCAATGACCAATCCTAACTCCTTAAAAAGTCTATTTGCTAGAACTAAACATGTGTCTTTTATAAATTAATGCTCTCCATTTTTAATTAATACAATTATTAGCCATTAATACTGTATTTATTTTCCCTCTTAATAAAGGCGTCTTCTCCACCTTCCAAAATATCACATACATGTTTTCTGATACTGTATTTTTGAAGTATAAATTCAGATGTAGAATCGTTATTATGATTCTCTAAAGCACCATTTATATAATCAAATTTTTTACCATTCTGGTTTGGATGGCTATCAGATTGCTGATTAGCTACAATAATATTTTCCGCATCACCGGATACAACTATATTAGGATTGTGAGTAACTATGATTATTTGTCGATTCTTTTTAGTTTTTTTGATGTATTTCGTTAATTCATTATATATTGCCCTATTATCCAAGCTATCTTCGGGCTGGTCAATTAATACGGGGATTTTACTATCTGAAAACTCTAATATTAATTTTAATACAATAAACGCTTTTTTCCCAGGTGACATTTGTTCAAATTTATCACCTTGATATTCAATCTCAAAACTATATTCGTAAAAATTAGTAGTGAAGAAATGTTCAATATGACTGAATTTGTCCCTATTTCCATTAAAGGCAAGACTATCCTCATAAAATACTGAATCGACAACTTCATCAAAAGAATCTATCATTTTTTCTATAAAGTCTTGCTTTGAACGACCTCGAGCGCTCACATAATCAAATTCAGTCTCTAAATCAATTAAAGAGAAATTGACTGAAATCTTTAAATTATCTCCACTATCATCTTCGATTTTGAAATTATTCAACAATTCAGTTCTAATATTAGAGTATTCCTTATATTTTAAAATAATTTCTTCTTGAATTTCTTCTTTTAACTTATTGAAGTTGTCCCTTTGTTTCTCAAATGTCTCAATTTTAGCTAAAACCTCACCTTCATTCTTGATTAAGGAAGTTAATCTCACTATCTCAGAGTTATTTTTCATCGCTTCAACACAT
Source organism: Streptococcus mitis (assembly GCF_047464945.1). Taxonomy (GTDB): domain Bacteria; phylum Bacillota; class Bacilli; order Lactobacillales; family Streptococcaceae; genus Streptococcus; species Streptococcus mitis_EA. Next base: position 401,934 of record NZ_JASHAX010000001.1, read on the forward strand.
TTCTTGTATGTGTCATCATTTTCTATGTCCGAAATTTTATTTTCACTATCTTTAATCAGACTTTCTTTCTCCAATTTTATTACCTTAATTTCATGTTTCTGCTGTGCTCTAACAGAATCATGCAACCGATCTCTAATCTGACCAATTTTAACCCTTAAATCTTGAGACGGAGAAATTGTTTTATTAAAACTTTGAAATTCAAATGTAATTGGAGGGATGCTAGATATATATTGTAAATCAGATTCATGAATCTCTTTTTGTGTTTTCAATAACTGCAATTCTTTGTTTTGATTTTCAAATAAATCTCTTTCTTGTTCCGTTATCTCACTAGCATTTAATAATTCTTTTTTCTTTGTTTCATATATGTCTATTCGATTTTGAGTAGCTTGTTTTTCTGCTTCTGGCTTAATTAGCTCATGAATGTTTTTTTGGTTCTCTTTATAACTATCAAGTAACCCTCTAATTTCAAGGCGTAAAGTAGTGCAATTTTGTTCATATTTCCTTAACTCAGAGTCCATTGCTTTGGATTGAATAATATTTCCTACCAAATCTTTAAGTTTCTTATTGTCTCTGGATAAAGTAAACATGTGTTCTTGAGGTATATACTCTATTTTTCTGGAATTATTTTCTTGCTGATCTTTCCAAATAATGTGAAAATCATCCATATTCTCAAAAGAATATGAACCATTATTCAGCTCTTGTCCTAGCTTTTTAGCTATAGAGTTTAATAGAGTTGATTTACCAGTTGAGCGTCCACCGATAATTGTATTCAGATTTTCGGATAGATAAATATCTTGACCGTTATATAGAATCTTATCAATGACAAGTTCATCCTTTTTGAGAGTTGGTTTTTCTTTCTCAACACTAATACGATATTCTGGTTCATACTTTATTTGTTCCAGACCATCAAAAGTTAAATCTGCTTTTACCCAAGAATATTTACTTCCTATTTGTTCCAAAGAGTGAGAATCTGAGGATTGAAGTAGCGGTCTTACATATGGTGATTTATCAAGCCAAAATTTCCTATCTACCAAAATATTATTGTGTTTACATTTTTTATCTTTACAGGTTGCTGGATTGTCACAACTTGAATGTATTAGAAAGTCTGAATTAACACAGATATTTTCATATACTGCACCATTTTTAGGGTCAGAATCGCTGGTAGCACTACCATGACCTCTTGAAAGAAACCCTGTCAAAAAACGCCCATTTAGCTCTTTATCATTATTTAATACTTTCAATAATTGACTTAAATCAATATTTGCGACATTTTCAATTTCGCTATTTGTTAAAGTATTAAAAGATTTATTAGTGCTACCAATATTAGCCTTTAATTGACCTAATAGATTTTTGATAATAATGTTAGGCAAGTTATTGTCAAAAATTATATGATAATCAAAAAGTTGGTCAGATTTATTTATATATGAAAGCCTAATTTCTAGATTTAAAAAAGTTGCAATTCCTTCTTTATTCAGCCTGTCCTTTAATCTGAAATCATCATCATTAAAGTTAAAATAATTAGTCAATCCAACCGCAGAGATACCTTCATCCTTTATCTTTTGAATGAATTTTTCTACATCTGGACTTCCATCAGACAGTTTATCAAACTGATTATTTAACACTGTATAGGGAGAATGAATATGTAAATCCCATTTTCTAAACTCTGAACCTCTTTGAATCATTGAATATAAACCTTTCTATATCAAATTATCTTATGTAAAACCCTATAATTACTCACATTTCCTACAGGCTAGGCTAAAATTTCAGACACTATCTTTTCACGCCAGCCGTTTTCTATCCTGTGAAGTTCTATATCTGAAAAATCATCTAAATTATCAAAAATTTTCTGCTCACTAACCTCTCTATCCAAAATATTTATAATTTCTGGAATTGTCAAAGCAAAGATATTTAACCCTTTTACACTACCTTTTGTTAATGTGCCATTCAACTGAATAAATGATGTAGCTCTAAAAATATTAACTACATTATCGTCCACTTCATTGGCTACAAATATTGTTTGTAGTGGTTTATTGGTAGATAGTGCTAAATTTACAGAATGACGTATAACTGGCTCTAACTCACCACGCTTTTGAGTTGATTTATCCATTAATGTTGCTTCAAGTAAAAGCATTTTATCGCTATATTCAATCTCGATATCTCCTTTATTACCTCCAGCATGTGATAGCGGTAGGTTATCAGCGGAAAATGTCAACTGCATGGACTTTCTAAGTTGAAACTTCTTATCTGATATATAGTACCATGCAATAGCCAATATATATTCGAAAATAGTAGGAACTAAAGCATTATCCGTAACAAGCTCTTGAACTTTCTTATCATTTCTTTGAGAAATGAAACTCAAAATTTCAGATACTTTAGTGATATCAAATTCTTGTTCAACAAATTTCCTAAATTCTATTTCCTGCGTATCTTCTACAAATTGTTTGATATTTGAAATATCAGGAACGCCGAATTCTTCTGCAATCTGATTTTGTATTTCTGAAACTTGACTATGAGATAAGTCTAAAATATCCGATATACAAGTATCTTGATAGAAAGGACTCTTTATATTATTTTCGTATTCTTCATAACTTTCTTCTCCTGATATATTAAAATTTTCATTTAGTAGAGAAAAAAGTTTAGGAAAAATCCAAGGCTGACCAAGCGATACAACTCCTTGATTAAAACTGATTACTCCAGATAAAGAAAATATTCTTTTACACATATCACTGTATTCTTTAATCAAATCATTATGCTTAGACCATACAAATGAATAATATATATCCAAATATTGACCTGATAGCAATGGATTATCACTGTTTTTAGTTATAAAATCTTGAATAGAATCTTTATTTTTATACTTGAAAACAGCCCTACCATCTCCAAAAGCTTTCTTAATAGCATCTTGTTTAGAAAGACTCATCATTTCTTCAAATGACCGCTCTGTCTTTTCTTCTGTAAATTTTATAATTGAAAGAACAAAACTTTTATATTCTAAACTTTTATTACTATTCTTTCGATTTGGAAAAAGTTTTTTGAAGTTTTCATCCGAAAAATTTTTAATACTAAACATTTTGCGAGCTTCATCCACTCTTTCAGGAATCAATATATGATTAGCGAACTCTTCATCTCTATACTGTTCAAAAGTTTTATTGTTATCATAAACAGATTGGTAATTATCGATAATAACTTTGATTTTTTCTTCTGAAAAGTTTGGCTTAATGCTTTCCACTATCCATAGAAAATCTCTAACAGGAACTTTGCTATATCTGTTCAAAAAAGCAAGAGCAAAACGGAAATTATAGAAGTATTTATCAGAGTTACCATCATATATACGAAGCTTCAATAATTGCCTAAAATAAACAAGATTATCAATTGTTAAACCAAAAAGTTCTTCTAATTTATCAAAAGCTTGCTCTGTTTCAGAAATATAATTCAGCCCAACTTGAGATAATTTTCTATCATAGTTAATAAAACCAATCTTGACAAGAGCATTTGTTAGAGTTCTCCCTCTTTTGTCTAAACCAGTTATTTCATTTCTATTCAAATTCCCAAAAAGATTAATTCCATCCTCTATTTCAGCTTTTGCAAAATCGCTTAAAACTGATAAATAAAAACTTGCTTGACTCTCATTGTTCCATTCCTGATTTGACTGATTATGCTTTTGAAGAGTTTTTAAAATCTGTTTGTAGATAGGGACAACTTCTTTAACACGAATACTCGTATCACCCATATTAAAAATGCTTGTTGACTCTTTTAGCCTCATATATCACCTTTCGAATTATAGTTTGTAATCAAGACTTCAACAGTATTACTCATTTTCGCCTTAGACTGATAATTACTATTATTGTAATGGTAATCTAATACATGTAAATTATACTTTGAAGCCCATTTCATCAATTCTTTATTTTCTTTATTGTTATGAATGACAACATTAGAAAGAGCAAAATAAGCTCCCTTATCGTTTATGCTATCTAAATACTTAAACAAATCCAAATCATCCTTTAATGTCCACGCACCATTTTCATTGTAAGCGGCAGTAGTAATACGATAAGGAGGATCTGCATATACAAAATCTCCTTTATTTACTTGATTCATAGTTTTACGAAAATCACAAGATTGGATAACAAAATTGTAATTTTGTAAACCTCGAATGAACGTAATTAGTTTAGATTTCATATTAGCGTTAAAATCACGCTTACCTACAGGAAGATTGTACTCTCCTTTATTATTAAATCTTATTTGATTGTTAAAACCAAATACAATTAATAGATAAAATAACACTTCCTTATCAAATTTATTATAATTTTTCTTATTGTAGTCTTGACGAAGTTTTAGAAAAGCTTCTTTATTATACGACCCCAGTCCTGTAGAGCTGTTTACACCGTAGTGAGCATAGCTATATTTCTGTGTGTTCGAAAGTTTATAAAATTCTATAGCTTTCTCTACTTTATCCAAAAATACCGTTACATCTTTTTGACTTTCCAAATATTTATAAAAATTAATTACTTCCTCACTTATATCATTGATGATATACTTTTTCGTTTTTGATTTATTAATATTAGCAAGATTAACTGCCACCGTTGCTCCACCAGAGAATAAATCAATAAAATTATTGTAGCTTTCAGGAAAAAGAGGTAATAACTGAGGGAGTAATTTATACTTTCCTCCAGTATAGTTAAGAGCGCTCTTAATTAACTTTTTTTCTTTTTTTTTCTCTGGAGAAATTATGCATAAATATAGCAATTCCTTATGATTTTCAATTTTAGACTTACCAGTTGTGAACGGTGAGAAATCAGTTTCAAATACTTGAACCTTACCTCGTTTTGATAAAATCTCAATTATTTCTTCGTTTGAAATCTTAGCATTTGAACGGGAATTACCTTTTTTATTCATATTGTTATAGCTAACCAATATATACTTAGCATTAATGTTTAGAATTAAATCTTCAAAAGCTTGAGGAGCTTTACTTTTTGTATAATCCGACCCTTTTTCTGAACGATTGACTGCTTTTTTCGCTACACCTTCTACATCTGGTTTTTTCCATTCAGCAATATTTTCTAAAACATGGTAGGCATTTTCATAGCCACGGGAATTATATGGAGTATCAATATAAACAAGATCTGCATAAATTTCTTTAACTAATTTATTGGCATCTTTATTATAAATTTCATTCTGATTGTTTTCATTATACTCAGGGACTCTTAAATATATTTCCTTGCAATAATCCATTTTTTTCCTATAAGCATCATAATGACCTACAGTATTAGCCACTTTATCCATAGCGTACAATAGACTGGTTAGTAACATGAAATACTCTCTCTGATTACCTGATTTATATTTTTCAATTTCTTCACGAATTGAGTCAATCTTTCCAGCATTTTCTTCAGAAAAGTAAGCACCACCAAAATTCTTAGAAACATAGCCTTTTTTAGGGGATAAATTATTTAATTCATCAATTATATGAGAAACTTTATGAATATCTACATCCTCATTCGAAAACCAAGTTTGAAAGGAAACAAAGTTGCTATAGAGTATATCATTCACTATAACTTTTTTATTCTGTTTTCTAAATAAGTCTGCAACAACACCTGTTCCACCAAATATATCCGCCACACTATCGATACTTCCAGTATTTTCTGATACTGTCTTTAATATGAAATCAAGCATCTTTTGTTTACTTCCAAGATAGCGGCGATTTCCTATTTTTAATGTCTCTTTATTTGAAACATAATATTTTGCAGGAATTTCTTCTGAAATCACTCTCACAATCTCTTTTTCATTTTCTTCTTCCCATTCATAAGCAGAACGATTATTTTTTCGAGGTTGAGAAATTATTCCTTTTTGCATCCAATTATTCAATGTCTGTCTTGTTATACCATATTTATCGGCAATTTCTTGTGTTTTCAGCATCTAGGCATCCATCTCCTTTTACAGTAATGAGTATACCATATTTGAGAGGATTATCCAACCAATAGTCTTAGGTAAAATAAAGAAAAAGAGACTAGTACAAAACTAATCTCTGTGTACATAACAATAAAACTGCTGTATGAAATTTGGATATTATCCCCAATCTACCACATTAGCAGGCTAATCCGAAAAGATAACTAGCAAAATTTGAAAAAGACAAGTGACTAACCCCAAGTAATTTCCAATTGATAGCGGGCAAAGGGTTGCCCCTCTTGATTTTGTAGTTGATAATCTAAATGAATCTTTTGTCCATCAACTTCATAACGGTTCGTTTGGATGATAAACTCCTGCATGCCCATAGGTGTGGGAATATAGGCTAAACTATCACTATCCTTTAAAAAGCGCATAATGGTCTTCGGAGTGGAAAAACGGCTCATCACCAGTTCTTGACTATGAAATTTAATCACTACTTTTTCCTTTTCCTCATTATAGAAAAGCAGGTAGCTATAATCTCCTTTTTCATGCACTTCCACGTCATAAAGCTGGTCAATCACTTCCAACTGCTCATCAAACTGAATCGTATTTCGCATCCGAATCTTCACATCAAGTCCTCTTTCTTGTCTCTTGTCCTACTATTTTACCAAAAACTCTAGCTTTTTGCTATAATGGTCATATGAACGAAAAAGTATTCCGTGACCCAGTTCACAACTACATCCATGTCAATAATCAAATCATCTACGACTTGATTAATACAAAAGAATTTCAGCGTTTGCGTCGTATCAAACAACTGGGAACTTCCAGTTACACCTTCCACGGTGGGGAGCACAGCCGCTTCTCCCACTGTCTAGGAGTCTATGAAATTGCACGACGCATCACAGAGATTTTTGAAGAAAAATATCCTGAAGAATGGAATCCTGCCGAGTCTCTCTTGACCATGACCGCTGCTCTCCTACATGACCTTGGGCATGGTGCTTACTCCCATACTTTTGAACATCTCTTTGATACAGATCATGAGGCCATTACTCAGGAGATTATCCAAAGTCCTGAGACAGAGATTCACCAAGTCCTGCTACAAGTGGCGCCAGATTTTCCAGAAAAGGTTGCCAGTGTCATAGACCATACCTACCCTAACAAGCAGGTTGTGCAACTCATTTCTAGTCAGATTGATGCAGACCGCATGGACTATCTCTTGCGCGACTCCTATTTTACAGGAGCATCCTATGGAGAATTTGACCTGACTCGAATCCTCCGAGTCATTCGCCCTGTCGAAAATGGCATCGCCTTTCAGCGCAATGGCATGCACGCCATCGAAGACTACGTCCTCAGTCGTTACCAGATGTACATGCAGGTTTATTTCCACCCAGCAACACGCGCTATGGAAGTTCTCCTACAGAATCTCCTAAAGCGCGCCAAGGAACTTTATCCAGAAGAAAAAGACTTCTTTGCACGAACTTCTCCACATCTCCTGCCTTTCTTTGAAAAAAATGTGACCTTGTCTGACTATCTGGCTCTGGATGATGGTGTGATGAATACCTATTTCCAACTCTGGATGACCAGTCCTGACAAGATTCTCGCAGATTTGTCGCAACGCTTTGTCAACCGCAAGGTCTTTAAATCCATTACCTTTTCACAAGAGGACCAAGACAAACTTGCTAGCATGAGAAAATTGGTTGAGGACATCGGCTTTGATCCCGACTACTACACTGCTATTCATAAGAACTTCGACCTCCCTTATGATATCTATCGTCCCGAATCTGAAAATCCACGGACACAGATTGAGATTTTACAAAAAAATGGAGAACTGGCCGAACTCTCTAGCCTGTCTCCTATCGTCCAATCCCTTGCTGGTAGTCGTCACGGAGATAATCGTTTTTATTTCCCGAAAGAAATGTTAGACCAAAACAGTATCTTTGCTAGCATTACCCAGCAATTTTTACACTTGATTGAGAACGATCATTTTACCCCAAATAAAAACTAGAAGAGGAAATTTATGAGTATTAAACTAATCGCCGTCGATATTGACGGAACTCTAGTCAACAGCCAAAAGGAAATCACTCCTGAGGTCTTTTCTGCCATCCAAGATGCCAAAGAAGCTGGTGTCAAAGTCGTCATTGCAACTGGCCGCCCCATCGCAGGTGTTGCCAAACTTCTCGACGACTTGCAGTTGAGAGATGAAGGTGACTATGTCGTAACCTTCAACGGTGCCCTTGTCCAAGAAACTGCTACTGGCCATGAGATTATCAGCGAATCCTTGACCTATGAGGATTATCTGGATATGGAATTCCTCAGTCGTAAGCTCGGTGTCCACATGCACGCTATTACCAAGGACGGTATCTACACTGCCAATCGCAATATCGGAAAATACACAGTTCACGAATCAACCCTCGTCAGCATGCCTATCTTCTACCGTACACCTGAAGAAATGGCTGACAAGGAAATCGTCAAGTGTATGTTCATCGATGAGCCTGAGATTCTTGATGCTGCGATTGAAAAGATACCAGCCGAATTTTATGAGCGCTACTCCATCAACAAATCTGCTCCTTTCTACCTCGAACTCCTTAAAAAGAATGTGGATAAAGGTTCAGCCATCACTCACTTAGCTGAAAAACTCGGATTGACCAAAGATGAAACCATGGCTATCGGTGACGAAGAAAACGACCGTGCCATGCTGGAAGTCGTTGGTAACCCCGTTGTCATGGAAAACGGAAATCCAGAAATCAAAAAAATCGCCAAATACATCACTAAATCTAATGATGAATCTGGCGTTGCCCATGCCATCCGTACGTGGGTACTGTAAAATAATTTGAATATAGAAAAAGCACTCCAGAAGTTAGAGATAATGTACTGACCCCAAAAGTTAGACAGAAAAAATCTTACTTTTGGGGTGCAGTTTAAGATTCAGTATTTTTGGTTTCTAGTTCTATCCCCTTAATAATTATTAAATCTGAAAAACATAGTACATTATGTAAAACCTTTTTCAATTTTTTATTTTACTACAAATTAATGTTATTTTTTCTAATGATAATTGATCCACTAATCTTCCTTTATAAATATTGCAGTGCTTTTCTTAATTAGCTTTTTTTCATAACTCTTTATAAGAATAACCAATAAACTACTTAGTAATCCCAAAATAACTAGACTTAATCTCGGGTTTAAAAGCCAATTAAAATAAGCGGCCAATATCCCTCCAAAAGGAGCAAAAATGGTAGCTATTACAAAAGAACTAGAAAATATCTTTCCAATATTATACACAGTACTTTCTTGCTGCTGTATTGTTGTAATCGAAACAGAAGCTATTGTAATTAGTCCACTCAAAATTGAGTAACAAATTCCAAAAAATATCCAATTTTCTACTATTCCACTCGCCATAATGACAAGTGGGATAGTTGCCATTGATATATTCATTAAGATAAAGGTATCCTTCTTATTCAAAAAAGTAGAAAGAAAGGTTACTGCTATCAAACTACCAAATCCAGCAATTGAGTATACAATTCCAACAAGACTATTTGGTAATTTCAATTACGTCCATTTTTTTCTCTCATTAATTGGACATAGCCCTTTGTTTCTATTTTTGAATTTAAAAACGAGAACTCTCCGCACATTTTATCATAAAAATTATTATAATCTTCTTTTGAAAAATCTCCTAAAATCTCTATCTCAAGATAAAATCCAAGACCATCAATCTTATCTAGATTAATCGTTTTATTTTCTAATGCATCATGATAAGTCTTTCTATGTTTACTTATTGTGAAAATATTTGAAAATCCATCTTGCAAGATATTCCTTACAAATTCTAATTTTTCAGATTCCAACTCTATTTCACTTTCACTCCACATTCCTTGTTTTATCGTATCTTTTCTTGTGAAAATACTTGCTCTATTATCATCTTCTTGGCGAATTCTGTAGATAAAGCTACCTACCTCATCATTTTCAAATTCTCTTCCTTTTGTTTTAAAATATTCATCAACTTGCTTATTTTCACTCTTAAATTTATAAGATTTTTCTAAATATGAAATAGCATTATTATAATCTCTCTCATCGTTGAGTTCAAATCTAACTTCTAATTCATTCATTAATTTTACCTCTCAAGTCTTCAAAGGCTGAAGTCTCTTTACATTCACTCAGTCTATAGTAAGTTTCTGGTGATGTTTTATAGACACAAAGCCTAATATTTTCTTGCACTCATTTTAGCACTTCAATATAATACTGTCAACATTTTTGATAATATTTTTTATTTAATTTTATTAAATACATATTTGTATTATTTTAGATTGAAAAAACGATGCTTAATTTAACATCGTCTTTACTATTCTGTTATATCTGCAATGTAATGCTCGATTTTAAGAGCCATTGACATATTTCCCTCAAGCTTATACAGGAAATAAGCCGTTTCAAAGTAATCTTTTACTGCAACTTTAGAAGAAAAATTCTTACTGACATTTCCCATCAATAAATACAAATCAGCCAAAAGATATGTTGTTCTATACGTCTTACATTGCTTTATCGTATCTGTGATTTTAGTAATAGCCTCTTCAGTATTATTCTGCAACCATAGATAGCGACAAACATTATAATTAAATTTAATAGAAAGGTTTAATTCTTCGATTGTGTTTAACTTGAGTTGATTTACTTGACACTCTAACTCTTCTCGAATTTCATTAAAGCTCTCTAAATCTTCAATATCATAATAAAAATTAAATAGAGTATTTGAAACTTGAAGGTAGAACAGGTCAGTTACATTTAACTGAGACAGTACCTTCTCCAATCTTGCCACAGACTCCTCTTTTTGCCCATAGAAATAAAAATCTATAAGAGATTTTATCCACTCCATATAAAACTTATCTACTAGAGACAAGCGATGTACCTTTACACTCTCTAATTCATATATATATTTCAAAGACTCATAATTTCGATTTGTGATAAATGTCTGGGCTAACTTCTTAAACTCTGATAGCTCATCAATCTCCTCTCCAATCTGCTCATTAAAAAAATAATCTATACTAACTTTTAACTTCTTAGACAGAGCATATAAAAAGTCTGCTCCTGGAGTAAATTCTCCATTCTCCAATCGACTAATCTGTCCCTGTTTGCATATCCCCTCAGCCAATTCTCGCTGAGACATTTTTAATTCTTTTCGTCTATTTTTTAATCTTGTTGCTAATAGTGTGCCCACATTTGCATTTTCCTTTTCTATTTGATTTCAATTTCAATTGTAACATGATTAAATTTTAAATACAAATTAACAAACAAAAAGATACAAATTATAGATAAATAATGCCTATGTATGTTATTTTTGAAAACCTATCCCTTCTTCTTTTGAAATTTTCTTACTCAAGCGATTGATAAAACTATTAACGTTAAATGTACTAGATGTTAGACTATCACGTTTAGATTTTGCTATTGATAGATTTAACAGACCAGAAATAGTCTTTTACAACATATCAAATTCAAGGGAATAATAAGGATTTTCCACATTTTTTACGCTCTCTATTTCATAACAATCAATTCATCTTGTCACATACCTTAGCTCGAAAAATCCACACCAAATCTTTTCGAAAGCTGTTTAAAGCTTTGTACTTGCTTTCTTACTTCATAAATCTGAACCTTTACCTCATTTGTCCCAATTCCATAATAAAAATAAGGACATTCTAATAAAGGAAGTCCTTATTTTCTAACTAATAGATGTCAAAGTTACTTTGCTGATCCACTTTATTCGGCTCTATAATCATTGACCAAAATATAATTTTTGGTCATGATTTGGTCAAAAAGACAAAAAATACTAAATTATCTTTAAAAATGAACTTGTGATAGTTGTCTTTAAATAAACATTTTGAATTTTCTTTGTCTTTCTTTACATTTCTAAAAATGCCCCCTGCAGGAATCGAACCTGCAACTACTCCTTAGGAGGGAGTTGTTATATCCATTAAACTAAGGGAGCTAGATAAAAACTCTGCTGAAGAAGCAGAGTTTTTTAGTCGAATTAACGACGGATTTCTTTGATACGAGCTGCTTTACCTTGGAGAGCACGCAAGTAGTACAATTTCGCACGACGTACTTTACCGTAACGAACAACTTCGATTTTCTCAACACGTGGAGTGTGGATTGGGAAGATACGCTCAACACCTACACCGTTAGAGATTTTACGAACTGTGTAGTTTTCTGAGATACCAGCACCTTTACGTGCGATAACAACACCTTCAAAAATCTGGATACGTTCACGGTTACCTTCGACAACTTTCGCGTGTACACGAACAGTGTCACCAGGACGGAATGATGGGATATCAGTACGAAGTTGACCTTCAGTCAAGCTTTGGATTAATGGATTCATTTTATTCTCCTATCTTTGTCAATCTTGAGGATTCTTCCTCAGCGGATAAACTGTATTTTTGTGCGTCCATTACACACAAGATACAGTTTACCAAATTTCCACAAAAAAGTAAAGAAATTTATAGCAGAATTCCTAAAAAAATCGCTACTAAACCACCTAGGTAGGTTAAGGCTAGGTAGCTATAAAATACCTTCTTATCACTTAACAGTCTTTGGAGTTCGTCATTCAAGGTCGAAAAAGTTGTCAAACCTCCACAAAATCCTGTTGCCAGAATAGCATAAACTTCCTTAGACTCAACATGATTATAGAATAATCCAATCAAAAAACAACCCAAAAGATTGGCTATAAGCGTTCCGAGTGGCAATTCAGAGGCTTGATTATAGCGGGAAAAGAAATACCGTACTAGGGCTCCGCAGCCACAAGCAATTGCAAGATAGACGATTACCATTTTTTCCTCCCCAAATAGTAAGCCAAGAGCAGGCCTCCACCGATACTCAAAAGTAAATACAGAATCAAACTCAGATAGCGCCCTGTATCAAGCAGTTTTATAGCATCAAGCATTAGACTCGAAAAGGTTGTCAAACCTCCGCAAAAACCTGTACCCAGTGCTAAAACCAAACCCTTACTAGTTCCCTTATAGAGCAGATAGCCCTTGACAAGATAAACCAAGCAGAAAATGCCAAGATAGTTGACAAAGAGAGTGCCCCAAGGGAAATCTGGACTGGCTGGTAACCAAGTAGAAACCAGGTAGCGAACCAATCCGCCCACCATGGCAGCTAGAAAAATTCCTAGCGAATAAAATTGTTCTTTTTTCATTTGATGTTTTGATCCTGATAATCACGCGAACGTTTGAGTATGTCCGAAAAAGTCGCTACAATAGTCTCCTGATAGCGCTTGTCCTCTACACGACTCCTAACCTTTTCAAAGATAATTGCTTCTCTCTTGGTATCTAAAATCGGTTTACCTGATGCTTTCTTATAAGCAACTACACCCTCAACCAAATGCATTCGTTCTTCTAACAATTTGACAATTTGATCGTCGATTTGATCAATTTCTTGACGAATAATATCTAAATCCATACAGTCTCCTCCTTTATTTGAATTATTGTATCAAAAAGCCACCAAATAGGCTAGTAAAATCTCAACTCACGATAAAAAAATGCACTGATTGATTACATCAGCGCACTTTTATACTTATCCTACTTTAGCAGCCAATTCTTCTGCGAATTGTTCCAAGCGTTCAATATCTTCTTCCTCGGCAGAAAGATCAACTTTAACACACTCTGAACCTTTCTCTGCTCCTGTCGCTACAAAAACGCGGTCAAAGTCATCGACAGCCTTACAGAATTCATCGTAGAAGGTATCTCCTGATCCGACCACTCCGTAGATTTTGCCATTCAAGTTGAGGTCAGCTAGGTCTTCGTAGAAGTCCATCATCTCATCTGGCAATTCTCCATCACCATAAGTATAGGTCGCAACGATAGCGATGTCTGCTTCCAAGAAGTCTGAAGCGTCAACAGTTGTACATTCATCAACATCGACATCCAAGCCCAAGTCACGTAATTTGTCTGCTACAATATCTGCAATTTCTTCGGTATTACCGGTCATACTGGCAAATACAATTTTTGCTAATGCCATATCGTCCTCCTCAATTTATCTTTCTCCATTATATCACATCTTTTTCATTTTAAAAATAAAAATTCTTGTGCTACAATGAAATGAGAAAGAATTGAGGTTATTTATGGACATTTGCCATCAAATTTTAGAAAAAATTAAAGAATACGACACCATTATCATTCATCGTCATATGAAACCAGACCCTGATGCCTTGGGAAGTCAGGTGGGATTGAAAGCTCTTCTCAAACATCATTTCCCAGAAAAAACCATCAAAGCCGTTGGTTTTGATGAACCAACTCTTACTTGGATGGCTAAAATGGATTCTGTTGAAGATAGTGCCTACCAAGGCGCCCTTGTCATCGTCTGTGATACGGCCAATACTGCCCGCATCGATGATAAGCGCTATAGTCAAGGTGATTTTCTCATTAAGATTGACCACCATCCAAATGATGATGTATACGGTGACCTGTCTTGGGTCGATACTAGTTCAAGTAGCGCTAGCGAGATGATTACCCTATTTGCTGAAACAAGCCAACTGGCCTTGTCAGATCGTGCTGCTGAGTTGCTCTTTGCAGGAATTGTTGGTGATACAGGTCGCTTCCTCTACCCTTCTACCACTGCACGCACCCTCCGCCTGGCTGCCTCTCTGAGAGAACAGAACTTTGACTTTGCGGCTCTCACTCGCAAAATGGACACTATGAGCTACAAAATTGCGAAACTTCAAGGCTACATCTACGACCATCTGGAAGTGGATGACAATGGTGCCGCTCGCGTTATCCTGAGTCAAGAAGTCTTGAAACAATTCAATGTGACCGATGCTGAAACTGCAGCTATTGTGGGGGCACCTGGACGCATTGACAGTGTGAGTCTCTGGGGAATTTTTGTAGAGCAAGCTGATGGCCACTACCGTGTTCGATTACGCAGTAAAATCCATCCTATCAATGAAATTGCCAAGGAACATGATGGCGGAGGCCACCCCCTAGCAAGCGGTGCTAATTCCTATAGCCTAGAGGAAAACGAAATCATCTACCAAAAGTTAAAAAACTTGCTTAAAAACTGATAAAATACTTGCCAAACTTTTCAGAATCTGATAGACTAGTATGGTAACAATCTATGGCTCGCAAAGAGACCATGGCAGAAAGGAAATATTGCAAAATGAAAAAAGATATCCATCCAGAATATCGCCCAGTTGTCTTCATGGACACAACTACTGGTTACCAATTCCTTAGCGGTTCAACAAAACGCTCTAACGAAACTGTTGAGTTCGAAGGCGAAACTTACCCATTGATCCGTGTGGAAATTTCATCAGACTCACACCCATTCTACACTGGACGTCAAAAGTTCACTCAAGCAGATGGACGCGTGGATCGTTTCAACAAAAAATACGGTCTCAAATAATGATAAAAAGACAGCTTCGGCTGTTCTTTTTTTTGTTTCTTGAAATGAACTGCTGTTTTCATGTTCCAAACTCAAAAAAACTTTGCACTCTCAATAACCAAACAATGGTTTCCAGAGTATAGAGTTTTTTCTTGCCTAAAAAATATAAAAGATATATACTAGCTATATATAGTATAGATTGGAGGTATAACATGACGACATCACTTACTAAGCAATACAATTTTAAAATCAATGAGTCATCAATGGAACAAGCTAGAGCTATCATCAGGGAAAAAGGAATGACCATGACTGATGCTATTAGTCTTTTTATCGAGCAGATTGTTCTCGAACAGGATTTGCCAATAAAAACTGCAGAAGATTTACATCGTGAGCGATTGATTCAGGAACTACAAGCCCAATCTGAACGCGCCTTAAGAGAATACGAATCCGGACAAGGAACTTCCCTAGATGATATGAGGCTACGATATGACTTATAAAGTGATTCTATCTACCGAAGTGAGTCAAGCAATTGACAGTATTCATGATTACATTACTACTGTTCTTTTATCACCCCAGTCGGCTAAAAATACTGTGACCAAAATTCTAGACGGCTTAAAAAGTTTAGAACCCTTTCCTGAAGCTGGCTTTGATGCAGATGAAAAAATCGGACTTAAAATCAATAGTAAGTACCCCACACGAGGAAAAATTATCGGGCAATATATCTTGCTTTACTTTATCGATCAAACTCAAAGAACTGTTTTTCTTTCCCACTTATTCCACACAAAAAGCGACTATGTTACCTTGCTACAAAGCAAAAATAACAAAAACTCAAAATCATCATTTTGATGTCAACTGCTCCCTTAATAGCCTTGTGATTATAAAGAATACAGTCTTCATTTTAACTAGAAAACAAAAAAACTTTGCACTCTAGCTAGCCACACGATGGTTTCTAGAGTACAAAGTTTTTTTATTAGTGCAGATTTACTCTTCCTTATCTTGATTTTCAGTTCCTTGAGTTGTATTGTCTTCCCAAAGGATACGCTCGATACGGTGGAATCCTGACCAAACTTTCTCGGTCTTGTTTTCGTCCATATAGTCTGCCAAACGGAAGTCAATCTTGACATCTGATTCACCAAAACTCTCAGCGATTGGTTCTGAACGCTCATAGGACATACGAATCAATGAATAGACCTTCTTGGCTTCTTCTAACTTACCTTCTTTCAACAGTTTGACAAAGCCTTCCGTATCTGTCAACAGTTTATCGATTTGCTCTTGAACAAAAGTCTTATAGTCAGCAGTGGCCTTATCAAGCATTTTCTACTTGTCTTCAGACAAGGCTGTCACCTTAGATGAATCGGTTGTATCTGCTGATTTTTCAAACCTAACAGCACAAGCTTGTCAATAGCAAGGCTGAAGATAAAAGGACAAAACCTAGTTTTTTTCATTGTTTACTCCTATCGGTTCAGGAAACCTGAATTAATTTTACGTCTCATTATACCACGTTTCCACTCATTTTTTAATAAATTTTCAGAAAATTTAATGTTGGGGGATTTATACTAACAATAGACTTTTAACCTTAAAATTGATAAAATAAAAAGGAAAATAAGATAAAAGGAAACTGTAAATCAACATGATGAACATGCAAAACATGATGCGCCAAGCACAAAAACTTCAAAAACAGATGGAACAAAGCCAAGCTGAACTTGCTGCTATGCAATTTGTTGGCAAATCTGCTCAAGATCTTGTTCAAGCGACCTTAACTGGAGATAAGAAAGTTGTCAGCATTGACTTCAATCCAGCTGTCGTTGACCCAGAAGACCTCGAAACCCTTTCTGATATGACTGTTCAAGCCATCAACTCAGCTCTTGAACAAATCGATGAAACGACTAAGAAAAAATTAGGTGCTTTCGCAGGGAAATTGCCATTCTAATAAAAATCACAAAAACGCATAATGTAAGGTGCCAGACCTTGATATTATGCGTTTTATTGTGTCAAGACTTACTTGATTTCTCCTCGAATCAAGTTTTGTCTCACCTTTATTATATTTTTTCAACTAAGTCTTTTATCATTCGATGTAGTTCTTCTATCTTTTCAGATTGTTTCTCTATTAATATTCTCTGACTAGATAATTCATCTTGGAGTTTATCAAATTGTATCTGTTCATCTGGATTCTCCTTTACAAAAAAGTTCGTTAAGGTACTTGTTAACATTCCTATTGTACTAATCCCTACCAACATTAATAAAATAGCTATCCATTTCCCAAAAAGGGAAACTGGAACAATATCACCATAACCAACAGTGGTTACTGTCACAAGAGCCCACCAAAGACTATCTGAGAAGGATTTTTCTTCAACTACAGATAAAATTGAACTTCCTACTAGAACAATAAAAATATTAACATACAAGATATAAATCAAGCCATTTGTCCGTAAGAATCTACTAATTTTTCTTTCTAATTTACCTGTAAGTCCAATTATTCTAAGTAAACGAGTCAGTTTCAGTAATTTTGTCAGCCTTGCTAGGCGGAAGATACGCCCTAATCGAAAAACTGTGAAAATAGCATTTAAAGGTAGGATAGCTAGCAGATCAAAGATATTTTCAATTATGAATCGCCATTTCCCTCTACTTAAAAAGAACCGCCAGCCATAATCTACCACAAAAACACCCCAAAGTAGTAAATCAATAATGTTGTACGGAGGATTGTCCAAATCGACCATCTCAGCAAATCCAAGTAATACCAGAATAACAGAGATTAAAGCAAGTAAAATAATTGTTGTATCATAATAATCTGCAAAAAACCATTTTCTTTTCACACTACTTCTCCTATGTTATTTTTGAACGTTATACCACAACAAATATCTACTAATTTATAAAAAGAAGGCTCTCGCCTTCTTTTTATATGTCTGTCAAGGGTGTTGCGGTATCTGGTGAGGTATCATAAACCTTAAAGTCTACTCCGACTCCCAGATCAGCTTGTGCTAGCTGGTTGACCATGGTCATGTGAGCCAGCTCCTTGATATTGTTTTCCTTAGACAAGTGACCAAGGTAGATTTTCTTAGTGCGATTTCCTAGCGTCCGAATCATAGCTTCGGCACCATCTTCATTAGAAAGGTGACCCAGATCCGATAAGATTCGTTGTTTGAGCCGCCAAGCGTAAGAACCTGCTCGTAAAATCTCTACATCGTGGTTGGACTCGATAAGATAGCCGTCCGCATTTTCGACAATTCCCGCCATACGGTCACTAACATAACCTGTATCTGTCAAAAGGACAAAACTTTTATCATCTTTCATAAAGCGATAGAACTGCGGTGCGACTGCATCATGGCTAACACCAAAACTCTCTATGTCGATATCTCCAAAGGTTTTGGTTTTACCCATTTCAAAGATATGCTTTTGCGAAGAATCCACCTTGCCAAGATATTTACTATTTTCCATAGCCTGCCAGGTCTTTTCATTGGCATAAAGATCCATACCATACTTGCGAGCCAAAACGCCTACTCCATGGATATGATCTGAATGCTCATGGGTAATCAAGATGGCATCCAAGTCTTCTGGTTTGCGGTTAATTTCAGCTAGCAGACTGGTGATTTTCTTTCCAGACAAACCTGCATCTACTAAAAGTTTCTTTTTTGGGGTTTCCAGATAAAAGGAATTTCCACTGGAACCCGACGCTAAAATACTGTATTTAAAGCCTGTTTCACTCATTCTAGTCTTCTACTTCGTCCTCCCATACTTCTTCTTTCACTGCATCCTTATCATAAGGGAGCACAATGGTAAAGGTTGATCCCTTACCGTATTCACTCTTGGCCCAAATAAAGCCTTTATGCTGTTTGATAATTTCTTTGGCAATAGACAGTCCCAGACCTGTTCCACCCTGGGCACGACTTCTAGCACGATCCACACGATAAAAACGGTCAAAAATACGTGGTAAATCCTGTTTAGGAATACCCAAACCTTGGTCAGAGATAGACAAAATCATCTGATCATCAGTCGTCTTCATAGTCACTGTGATTTTCCCACCATCTGGCGAATACTTGATGGCATTGTTGAGAATATTATCAATCACCTGTGTCATCTTGTCTGTATCAATTTCAATCCATACCGAGGTAATTGGGTAATCTCTCACCAGTTCGTATTTCTTATCTTCATCCTGACCTCTTATCTGATCAAAACGGTTGAGGATAAAGGTAATAAAGGCAGTAAAGTTAATCAGTTCCACATCTAGGTGACTGGTCGCATTATCAATCCGTGAGAGATGGAGGAGATCCGTCACCATTCGCATCATACGATTGGTTTCGTCTAGAGATACCTTGATAAAGTCTGGTGCTACGGTTTCACACAAAGCTCCCTCATCCAAGGCTTCAAGATAGGATTTAACACTGGTTAAGGGGGTCCGTAACTCATGGCTAACATTGGAAACAAAGAGTCTCCGTTCGCGTTCCTCCTTTTCCTGCTCCGTCGTATCATGCAAAACAGCAACCAAACCCGAAATAAAGCCAGACTCTCGACGAATCAAGGCAAAGCGAACACGGAGGCTCAGATACTCACCATTAGCATCCTGAGAATCAATCATGAGTTCAGGAATTTGGGTAATCAAATCACGAAGTTCATACTCATCTTCAATCTTAAGCAATTCCAGAATACTTTTGTTGAGAACATCTTCTTTCTGAACACCTAGCTGTTTCTTAGCCATGTCATTAATCATGGTAATCTTACCGCGACGATTGGTCGCAAGGACTCCATCCGTCATGTAAGATAGGATGCTATGCAATCGTTTACTCTCTTGTTCCAGATTTTCTTGGGTTAAACGAATTACTTCTGATAAATCATTGAGATTATTGGTAATATTAGTGATTTCAGAGCTTCCCTGCATATCCAATACCTGAGAATAATCTCCTGCAATCAGGTCCTTAACTTTTTGATTGATTTGCTTCAACCGAACATTATCCCGACGATTTTCTAGCAAAAGTAAGGTCACTACTAAAATAAAGCCAAGTAGAATGAGGATAAAGATAAAATCACTGGTTAAAACTGTATCTTTAATTAGTTTAATCATTATTTCTCATATAATAACCAACACCGCGACGTGTTAGGATATACTCTGGACGACTTGGTGTGTCTTCAATCTTCTCACGCAAACGTCTGATGGTTACGTCGACTGTTCGAACATCTCCGAAATAATCATACCCCCAGACCGTTTCAAGCAAGTGTTCACGCGTAATTACTTGACCGATATGAGAAGCCAAGTGATACAAAAGCTCAAATTCGCGGTGGGTTAAGTCTAGTTCTTCACCGTATTTCTTCGCAACATAGGCATCTGGAACAATCTCCAAGTCCCCAATTTGCAAGGGTTGAGTTTTATTTTCATCTGATTCTTGATTATCTACAGAAGCCAAGTCCGTGCGACGAAGGAGAGCTTTAACACGCGCCTGCAACTCACGATTTGAGAAGGGTTTGGTTACATAGTCATCCGCTCCAAGCTCCAAACCGATAACCTTATCAAATTCGCTATCCTTAGCTGACAGCATGATAATAGGCACACTACTAGTCTTGCGAATAGTCTTCGCAACTTCTAAACCATCAATTTCTGGAAGCATCAAATCCAAAATAATAATATCTGGTTGCTCTGCTTCAAATTGTTCTAGCGCTTCACGACCGTTAAACGCAGTTACAACCTCGTAACCTTCCTTGGTCATATTAAACTTGATAATATCCGAGATTGGTTTTTCATCATCTACAATTAATATTTTTTTCATTTGTTCACCTTTTTCTCTACTATTATATCAAAAAAATAACAAGAAAACACAATAGCTAGTCTTTGCTACTGTCTAAGTTGGCTTGTGCATAAGCCTGCCAGATTTTTTGTTGGGGTTTGGCAAGTGGGTAATTCTTAAACTCTTCTGGTGAAAGCCAGCGAACTTCCCTATCTGAAAAATCATGGTAGTCACTCACCTGACCTGCTACAATCTGTACATTCCACTTTCGATGGCTAAAGACATGCTTGACAGTCTCAAAACAAACATCAAGCCAATCAACATCTAGGTCATAGTCCTGCTGGAAACTCTCTTCTGGACTGGGGCCAAAGTTTACACTTTCTTCTGCAACCTGATGAAAGAGGTCAAACTGCTCCTCTTGCGAAAAGTTATCAACTTCTATCAAGGGAAAATGCCAAAAACCTGCCAATAGCTTTTCACTTTCATTTTTTTCAAGTAAAAATTGTCCCTGAATATTTTTGACCACCAAGGCTTTAAGATAAATTGAGACAGGCTTTTTCTTAGGAGCCTTTATTGGATAACGGTCCATTGTGCCATTCTGATATGCCGCACTAAAGTCCTTCACTGGACTCTCTTCTGGCCTAGGATTAACTGGCGCCTCAATATCTGAACCCAAGTCCATCAAAGCTTGATTAAAGTCACCCGGACGCTCTGGATCAATCAAGATTTCCATCATTGCCTGAAAAATTTTGCGATTGCTAGGAATCCCAATATCGTGGTTGACTTCAAACAGACGGGCCAAAACCCGCATAACATTACCATCAACAGCTGGCTCAGGCAAGTTAAAAGCAATACTGGAAATGGCTCCTGCTGTGTAAGGGCCAATCCCTTTTAAACTAGAAATTCCTTCATAGGTATTTGGAAATTGACCACCAAAGTCAGTCATAATCTGCTGGGCTGCAGCCTGCATATTGCGTACTCGAGAATAATAACCCAAACCTTCCCAAGCCTTCAACAAACGCTCTTCAGGCGCATTCGCCAAACTTTCTACTGTTGGAAACCAGTCCAAGAATCGTTCGTAGTAAGGGATAACTGTATCCACTCTGGTCTGCTGGAGCATGATTTCAGATACCCAGATATGATAAGGATTTTTACTTCTCCTCCAAGGTAAATCTCTTTTGTTTTCATCATACCAAGTGAGAAGTTTCTTACGAAAAGAAACAATCTTCCCCTCTGGCCACATGACGATACCGTATTCTTTCAAATCTAACATATCTCTAGTATAACACAGAAGATTTCACCTGTCTTTGTATCTGATTTATAATATTTTCAATAGATAGTATGTAACTTTTCTATCTACTTAAATATTTTTAATATGACTTCAGCTGAAAATCGATCTAATATCATAGAATGCAATTATCCATCTTCATGGTTTGATGTTGAGACAAATAATACTCAATGAAAATCAAAGAGAAAACTAGGAAGCTAGCCGCAGGTTGCTCAAAGCACTGCTTTGAGGTTGTAGATAAGACTGACGAAGTCAGTCACATATATAATCCAAGGTGAAGCTGACTTGGTTTGAAGAGATTTTCGAAGAGTATAAGCTAGAAATACAGTATTATTTAAAATAGTCAATCATCCTACGGATAAACAATAAAAACTCATCTCCCTTATAAAACAATGAAAACGCAGATTGATATCATCCTAAAACAAGTAACAAAGGGAAAATAATGTTTTGCCCCCTATACACAAAAAAAGCCTGTCACACAAGCTCAAATACTTGATATGATAGGCTTTTTAAAGGCTGATTATTTAACAGCGTCTTTAAGAGCTTTACCAGCTTTGAATGCTGGAACTTTAGAAGCTGCAATTGTGATTTCTTTACCAGTTTGTGGGTTGCGACCTTTACGTGCAGCACGCTCACGAACTTCAAAGTTACCAAAACCGATCAATTGAACTTTTTCACCAGCTGCAAGGTAGTCAGCTACTGCTGAAAATACAGCTTCAACTGCTGCTGCTGAGTCTTTCTTAGTCAATTCTGTAGCTTCTGCTACTTTAGCGATCAAATCTTGTTTGTTTGCCATGTTAATGATTCCTCCAAATTAATTTCTAATTAACAAATATAATCATATCCTAAAATCCCTTATAGGTCAAGTTAAAAACGCTATTTATTCGCATTTTCTTTATTTTTTTAGGAATGGTAACGTACCAAAATAGCCCACGCATTCTCGCCTGTATGAGTCTGAATAATAGAACCCGTTTCTAAAACAGAAATTGGTTTTTCAACATAAGCTTGTAAACTTTCTTTCATCTCTTTTGCCCAGTCAGCATTACCTGAATATGAAATTCCAATCTCTGCTACAGAACGTTCAGAGAGAGATGTTGTCAACTCATCCAACCATTTTTTAAAGGTTTTAGCTCCACGACCTTTAACAATTGGCTGCAATTCATGGTCTTTCATTTGCATGACAACACGGATATTGAGAAGTGAGCTCAACAATCCAGTTACACGGCCAATTCGTCCACCTTTGACAAGATTTTCCAAAGTTGAAACGCCAATATAGAGCTCCGTACGTTTTTTTACCTCTTCAACGTGAGATAAAATTTCCGCCATATCTTTGCCTTCTTGTGCTAATTTCGCAGCCTCAACAACTTGGAATTTCAAGGCTTGGTCAGTAAAGGAACTATCGATAACTGTCACGTCGGCAGTAGATAGGCTGGCACCTTGGCGTGCTGCTTCTACAGTCCCCGAAAGAGCATGGGACATATGAATAGCAAGAATCTGGCTACCATCTTTGCATAGGTCTTCAAAAACTTCAGCGAAGACACCTACAGGCGGTTGGCTTGTCTTAGGAAGATTCTTACTTGCTTGCATCAACTGAAGAAATTTACCTTCTTCTTTCAAATCCGCATCAGAATAAACAACATTATCAATCATTACAGATAATGGAACAATTGTAATATCTAATTGTTTTACTAGTTCTGGTTCAATAGTAACAGATGAATCGGTTACAATCTTAATTTTTGTCATAGTATCAATCTTTCTATTTTAGGATTCAGATTGGTTTTCTTACTTCTAATTATATCAAAAAAAGATTAAAAATCCTAATGGAGTCAATCAAATTTTCCGTAAAAATTTGATATAATCAACTTATAAGAAAAGAGGTGTCCTATGATTAAAAAAATTTACCCCATTTTTACCATTTTACTAGGTGCTGCTATTTATGCTTTTGGACTGACTTATTTTGTAGTTCCCCATCATCTCTTTGAAGGAGGGGCGACAGGTATTACCCTCATCACCTTTTATCTTTTTAAAATCCCTGTTTCCCTCATGAACCTGCTGATTAATATTCCCCTTTTCATCCTAGCTTGGAAAATATTTGGAGCAAAATCTCTCTATTCTAGTTTGCTTGGAACCTTAGCTTTGTCAGCTTGGTTGGCTTTTTTTGAGCGTATTCCCCTTCATATTGACCTTCAAGGTGATTTACTGATTACTGCACTTATAGCGGGAATTCTATTGGGAATTGGTCTTGGAATTATCTTTAATGCTGGAGGTACAACTGGTGGTACTGATATTCTAGCTCGTATTCTCAACAAATACACTCATATATCCATGGGAAAACTGCTCTTTATCTTAGATTTTTGTATTCTCATGCTCATTCTCCTAATCTTCAAGGACTTGAGATTGGTTTCCTACACGCTCTTATTTGATTTTATCGTTTCGCGTGTCATTGATTTGATTGGAGAAGGTGGCTATGCTGGTAAAGGATTTATGATTATTACAAAACGTCCTGACCAACTTGCTAAAGCGATTAATGATGACCTAGGAAGAGGCGTTACTTTTATTTCTGGTCAAGGCTACTATAGTAAAGAAAATTTGAAAATCATTTACTGTATTGTCGGTAGAAATGAGATTGTGAAAATGAAGGAAATGATTCATCGAATCGATCCTCAAGCCTTTATAACTATTACAGAAGCCCATGAAATCCTTGGCGAAGGATTTACCTTTGAAAAAGAATAAAAAGAGGTAGTGTAGTGACCTCAAAAGTTAGACTTATTCATCTATCTTTTGGGTTACAAACAGCCTCTTTTTTAATTACCCAAACTCTTAAGACCAATTCCGAGCTACTTCTTCATCAGCCCTTAACTGATCCACTAATTGGTCAACTGAGTCAAATTTGCTCATATCTCGAATGCGATCAAGCCAATAAACCATGACGGTTTCCCCATAAATATCTTGATTAAAATCAAAAATATTGACTTCAAAACGTGCTTCTTCTCCATCAAAGGTCACATTTTTCCCGACACTAGCCATAGCACGATACTTCTGTCTTTGAATCTCAACATCAACGACATAAACGCCATCTGCTGGCATATAAGTACGATCTAAAAGCACCAAATTAGCTGTTGGATAACCAATCGTACGACCACGAGCATTGCCATGAACCACCATACCTCTTGATGGAAGCGGTGCCCCCAAAAGTTCTCCTGCTTCTTTTACATTTCCATCTAAAATAGCTTGACGGATACGAGTTGAACTAATCTTTCCTTTCTCATCTTCTACAGGTGGAACGATAATGACTTCTCCATCAAAGTAATCCTTTAAGTCTTCTGCCGTTTTTTGGTCAGAACCAAATGTATAATCAAAACCTGCAACAATAATTTTGGCATTCATAGCCTTGATATAAGTTGCAAAAAATTCTTCTGCCGTGAGACTAGCGAATTGACTACTAAAATCAAGGAGATATAATTCTTCTACGCCTTCACGCTTTAATTTCCTCTCACGTTCAGCAGGGTTCAAAATATGTAAAAACAGATCAGGATGATAAGGCTCTAAAGCAATCTTTGGAGATTCATTAAAGGTCATAACGACGATAGGTAATAAATCTTTTCTCGCAGCCTTATTGGCAATGCGAAATAATTCTTGATGCCCCTTGTGTATACCATCAAAATAGCCGAGAACAACGACTGAATCAGATGGTGTACCAATATCTTTTTGGTTTTTTATAGGAATAGTAATAATCATAAAATAATTATATCATAGCGATAGCTATTTCTGGAACAGAAAATCTGAAATGTCGTTTTTTTCACCTGAAATAGCCATTTTTTCAAAAGGGAGTAGCATGCAAATATATATTGACTCTGATATACTAGATTTACAAAAAAGGTGAACGATTAACATCATAAGCCATTCCCAATTTATTCTTATCGTATCACCATTCATAATCATCCTTGAGTGAAGAACTGATAGTTGAATAGCCTGCACTAATATCGCAAAAGCCAGCGTTTTTTGACGCTGGCTTTAAAACTGTGAAAAATATTTCTCAACTAGATCGCTTCTGTGACAAAACTACGGCTTTCAAGCACCTTAAGCATGGCATTAGCTGTATCTAGGGCTGTAAAGAGTGGCACACCGTGTTCAATGGCTGAACGACGGATTTGCTCTCCATCTTCATCAGCAGTTCGTTTGGTTCCTACTGTATTAATGATAGCTTGAATTCTTCCTTTACGAACAAAACTTGGAATATCCTTATCCTCATCACCAATCTTACCAACAGGTTGGGCTTGCAATCCATGACTGGCAAAGAAGGTTGCTGTCCCTTCTGTCGCGAGGATTCCATAGCCAATATTTTGGAAACGACGAGCCAAGTCCAAGGCTTCTTCTTTGGCATCATCAGCGATGGTAAATACAACGTTACCAAAAGTTGGCAAGTGTAAGTAAGAAGCTTCAAAAGCCTTATAGAGAGCTTTTTCTAAAGTCGTATCAGAACCCATAACTTCCCCTGTTGACTTCATTTCAGGACCAAGTAAGCTGTCTACCTTAGCTAGTTTGGTAAAGGAGAAGACAGGTGCCTTGATATGAACGCGAGTACTTTCAGGGTAAAGTCCATCTTGGTAGCCAAGTTCTTCAAGTTTTTGACCAAGAATGAGCTTAGTTGCTACTTGAGCCATAGGGATATTGGTTACCTTAGAAAGGAATGGCACCGTACGGCTAGCACGTGGATTGACCTCAATAACATAGACTTTTTCATCCTTGATGACAAACTGGATGTTCATCATTCCAAGGCAGTTAAGACCGATTGCTAGGCGTTTAGTATAGTCTGCGATTGTTTCTTGCACCTTTTGCGACAAGGTTTGTGGTGGGTAAACGGCCATTGAGTCACCTGAGTGGACACCAGCACGTTCAATATGCTCCATGATACCTGAGATGAGGACATTTTGTCCGTCTGAAATGGCATCGACTTCACACTCTTGTCCGACGATATAAGAGTCAACAAGGACTGGGTGGTCAGGACTAGCCTTAACCGCTGTACGCATGTAAGAACGAAGATCTTCTTCATTTTCTACGATTTCCATGGCACGTCCACCAAGTACATAAGATGGGCGGACAAGAACTGGGAAGCCAATCTTGCGAGCTGCAAGAACTGCTTCTTCTTCATTGGTAGCCGTTTGTCCTGGTGGCTGTGGAATATCCAAATCTTTTAGAGCTTGCTCGAAGAGGTCACGGTCTTCCGCACGGTCTAGGTCAGCTACTTGAGTACCAAGAATAGTCACACCTGCTTTAGCCAATGGCTCAGCTAGGTTGATAGCTGTTTGACCACCGAACTGAACAATAACACCTTTTGGTTGCTCCAAATCGATGACATTCATCACATCTTCAAAAGTCAATGGTTCAAAGTAGAGTTTATCAGATACAGAGAAGTCTGTAGAGACGGTCTCTGGGTTTGAGTTCATGATGATGGCCTCATAGCCAGCCGCCTGGATAGCCTTAACTGAGTGAACCGTTGCATAGTCAAACTCGACCCCTTGACCAATACGGATTGGACCCGAACCTAGGACTAGTACAGATTCCTTATCAGACTTGAAAGACTCATTTTCCCATCCATAGGTTGAATAGAAATATGGTGTTTCAGAGTCAAACTCTGCCGCACAAGTATCGACCATCTTGTAGACTGGGACAATCTTGTTTTCCAAACGAAGCTGACGAACTTGGTCTGCAGTCGTTTCCCAAAGTTCAGCAATCTTACGGTCTGAAAATCCATTGAGTTTGGCATTTTTCAAAACATCTAAATCTTGTGGATGGGCACCCAACTCCTGCTCAATTTCAAAGATATGTAGAAGTTTATCGAGATAAAAGATATCAATCTTAGTCAATTCAGCGATTTCCTCTGGTGTGTAACCACGGCGAATGGCTTCTGACACATAGAAGAGACGGTCATCTTGGGCTTTAACAACTTTTTCAATCAAGGCATCATCAGAAACTGCTGCAAGCTCAGGCATTTCATTGTGGTGCACCCCAATTTCAAGGGAGCGACAGGCCTTAAGGAGAGATTCTTCGATGTTACGACCAATCGCCATGACTTCTCCAGTGGCCTTCATCTGTGTCCCAAGACGGCGCTCACCTTTTTCAAACTTGTCAAATGGGAAACGTGGAATCTTGGCAACCACGTAGTCGAGAGCTGGCTCAAACATGGCATAGGTTGAACCTGTAACTGGGTTGATGACCTCATCCAAGGTCAAACCGACGGCAATCTTAGCAGCCAATTTAGCGATTGGATACCCTGTCGCCTTAGAAGCAAGGGCTGACGAACGCGATACACGAGGGTTTACTTCGATGACATAGTACTTGAAGCTATGGGGATCAAGGGCCAACTGAACGTTACATCCCCCTTCAATCTTAAGGGCACGAATAATGCTCAAGCTTGCGTCACGTAGCATTTGGTTTTCATAGTCTGACATAGTTTGCGCAGGGGCAAATACGATGGAATCCCCTGTGTGAATCCCAACTGGGTCAAAGTTTTCCATGTTACAAACAACCAAAGCATTGTCAGCCGAGTCACGCATCACTTCGTATTCGATTTCCTTGAAACCTGCGATTGAACGCTCAATCAAACATTGGGTAACAGGTGACAATTTCAAACCATTTTCAGCGATTTCACGCAATTCTTCCTCGTTGGCACACATACCACCACCAGTACCACCAAGAGTAAAGGCTGGACGGACGATGACTGGGTAGCCAATTGTTGCTGCAAAGGCAACTGCTTCTTCGACTGTGTTGACAATTTCAGATTCTGGGATTGGTTGGTTGAGCTCTTCCATCAATTGTTTAAAGAGGTCACGGTCCTCCGCTTGGTCAATGGCAGATAATTTAGTTCCCAGAAGTTCCACTCCAAGCTCATCTAGGATACCATTTTTAGACAATTCCATGGCCATGTTGAGACCTGTCTGACCACCGAGTGTTGGTAGCAAGGCATCTGGACGTTCCTTACGAAGAATACGTGTCACAAACTCAAGTGTGATCGGTTCAATATAAACCTTATCAGCAATTTCCTTGTCCGTCATGATGGTGGCAGGGTTTGAGTTAACCAAAACAACCTCATAACCTTCCTCTTTCAACGACAAGCAAGCCTGGGTCCCAGCGTAGTCAAACTCAGCAGCCTGACCAATAATAATCGGACCAGAACCAATCACCATAATTTTTTGAATATCAGTACGTTTAGGCATATATAAGATATTAAGGGCGTCAAGCGGACAAAGCTAAAATAGGAGTTATGACGAAGAACTATCAGTTCTAGGAATAACTATCTTTTTAGCACCGTCCGTAGCCCGTATTCAGTTCAGCAAATACGGAGCACCCTTCTCCTTTCTATTCGGCAACTCTCGGGTTGCCATTAAATAAATTCTCCGACGATTTTTTTAACGAAACGATACTTTTCGGTAAAAAATCTAGTGCAGGGAGTTTTTAGTTCGCACCATAGCGACTAAAAGAAACGACCTGCCTTTCTATTCGTCGCCTCACAGAGCGACATTAAATAAGATACAAAGGACGAATAGAAAGCGATTGAATTTTAGGAAACCAAGGAAGGATTGACAATCCAAATTGATTTCTCTAAATTCCAAGCTTTCCGTCCGAGTTCAGTTACATAAATTCTCCGACGAGTTTTTACTCGTTCTTAGTTTGATTGTTTAAAAGCTTCCATCATCTCGATAAACTCGTCGAATAGGTAACTTGCGTCGTGTGGACCAGGTGCTGCGTCTGGGTGATATTGAACAGAGAAAGCAGGTTGGTATCTGTGACGCACACCTTCAACTGACTTGTCATTGATTTCTTCGTGGGTGATAATCAAGTGTTCTGGCAAATCCTCACGGCTAACTGCATAACCATGGTTTTGACTTGTAAAATCCACACGTCCTGTAGCAATTTCGCGTACCGCATGGTTGAATCCACGGTGTCCAAATTTCATCTTATAGGTCTTAGCACCATTTGCCATTGCAAAGAGTTGATGCCCCATACAGATACCAAAGATTGGAATTTTTCCTTGCACACCACGAATCATGTCGAGTGCTTGTGGAACATCTTCTGGGTTACCTGGACCGTTTGACAACATAACTCCGTCAGGATTGAGATGGAGAATTTCTTCCGCCGTTGTTGAATAAGGAACGACGGTCACGTTACAGTTGCGTTTAGAAAGTTCACGTAAGATTGAGTGCTTGAGACCAAAGTCCACTAAGACAACACTTAAACCAACTCCTGGAGCTGGATAGGATGTTTTAGTAGAAACCTGCTTGATATTGTCTGTCGGCAAGACTGTTGCTTGGAGCTGGTCCGTCACATGGTCCATACTGTCCCCAACATGGGTCAAGGTTGCACGCATCGTACCATGCTTACGGATAATCTTGGTGAGTGCACGCGTATCAATCCCTGAAATACCAGGAATTTTCTTGGCTTTCAAAAATTCATCCAAGGTCATTTGGTTGCGCCAGTTGCTTGCTCTTCGTGCTTCTTCGAAAACAACGACTCCCTTACAAGTTGGAATAATGGATTCATAATCATCACGGTTAATTCCATAATTTCCTACCAAAGGATAGGTAAAGGTCAAGATTTGTCCATTATAAGACTGGTCTGTAATGGATTCTTGGTAGCCGGTCATCCCTGTATTAAAGACGATTTCTCCTGTTACATCAATATCTGCTCCGAAGGCCTTGCCTTCAAAAACTGTGCCATCTTCTAATACTAGAAGTCTTTTTGTCATATTTTCACCTCTCGTGGACGCTCACTGGCGTCTTTTAACGTCTTGTGTTTTAGTTGGCGTTTCTACTCGCCAGTACGGATTCTAAGATTGCCATTCGAACAAAGACACCATTGGTCATTTGTTGGACAATCCGTGATTTTGGTGCTTCAACCAAGTGATCTGCAATTTCTACATCACGATTGACTGGAGCTGGGTGCATAAGGATTGCTGTTTCTTTCAAGCGATCATAACGTTCTTGAGTCAAGCCATGTTGGGCATGGTAGTCTTCTTTTGAAAAGACAGCTCCACTATCATGGCGTTCATGTTGCACACGGAGAAACATCATGACATCCACCTGATCAATGATTTCATCAATAGTTACAAACTGTCCATAGTCTGCAAACTCTTGACTTCTCCATTCCTCAGGTCCAGCAAAATAAAGTTCAGCTCCCAAGCGTTTCAAAATCTGCATATTGGATTTGGCAACGCGTGAGTGGTCCAAGTCACCTGCAATCGCAACCTTAAGACCCTCAAAGTGACCAAATTCCTCATAAATAGTCATCAAATCAAGCAAGCTCTGGCTAGGGTGTTGGCCCGAACCATCTCCACCATTAATGATGGAAGTCGTAATCGTTGGACTTGCAATTAATTCTCTGTAGTAGTCAACCTCAGGGTGGCGAATCACACAGACATCCACTCCTAAAGCAGACAAAGTCAAAATGGTATCATAAAGTGTCTCACCCTTATTAACCGAACTAGTCTTCACATCAAAGTCAAGTCGTTCCAGCCCCAGTTTAATCTCTGCCACTTCAAAGGACTTATGCGTCCGTGTAGAATCCTCAAAGAAAAGATTGGAGACAATCGGATGGTCCTCATAGGGAAGCTGAGCTCCATTTTTAAACTCAATTCCTCGCTTGATCAATTTCATGACTTGATCAACAGTGAGGTCTTCCATGGATACCACATGGTTCAATGCTTGTTGATTTTCTGACATGGCTACTCCTTTAGCTTTCTAAGCTTCTTCAGTAATCAGAACTCTGTCTTGGCCATCAAGTTCTGCCATCTCTACGATGATTTCTTCAGAACGACTGGTTGGGATATTTTTTCCAACGTAATCTGGACGGATTGGCAATTCTCTATGTCCACGATCGACTAGAACTGCTAAACTCACGCGAGCAGGACGACCATGACCGACAATATTATCAATAGCAGCACGGATAGTACGGCCTGTATAAAGCACATCATCCACCAAGATAACTTCACGGTCTGTCACATCAACAGAAACCAAAGAAGTATCTTCTCCACTTTTAACATCATCACGGAAAGGTTTTGTATCCAATTCCACAACAGGAACTGAAAGATTTTCTAGTTGCTCCAAACGTTCTTGGATTCGGTGGGCGATAAAGACACCGCGAGTTTTAATACCAGCCAAGACGATTTTATTCAAATCTTTGTTGCGTTCGATAATCTCATAAGTAATACGCGTAATCGCTCGTTTGACGGTCAATTCGTCTACAACTTCTTTTGTCTTCATGACAAACCTCCAAAAAGAAAAGTCTCCTTAAACAAGGAGACTTGAAATGTATAGCCAAGCGAGCCCTACCGCAAACAGTATAGACTTCACCCTTCTACTTTATCGCGCTCCTTGCCTGCCTCACGGGACAGGTTTAAAGGAATATTTAGTTATCAATTACTATAGCACAAAGCAAGCCTAAAATCAAGCAAAAACTTTTGATACCCCATCTTATAAATTGCTAAAATCATATAATTGCGGGTACTGGTCACACTCTGGATTTTTAGGATGACAGATAGCTCTTCCAAAATAAATCATGGCCTGATGAGCTGCTAACCATTTTTCAGGTGGCAAAATATCCATAACCCGCTTTTCCACCTCAAGCGGTGTCGCTGATTTTTTGACGATATCGTGGTGTTTGCAAATACGCTCCACATGAGTATCTACTGCAAAGGCTGGAATTCCAAATCCCACACTCATGACAACATTGGCCGTCTTGCGACCAACACCTGCTAAACTTTCTAATTCTTCACGTGTCTGAGGGACTTGACCATCAAAATCGTCTAATAGTTGTTGAGCACATTTTTTAAGGAATTTAGCCTTGTTACGATACAGTCCCAGGCGAGAAATGTGTGAAGCAATCTCACCCTCTGTCGCCACAGACATGGCTTGTGGCGTTGGAAAGGCAGCAAAGAGACCTGGTGTGGCCTTATTTACCGCTGCATCCGTCGTCTGGGCTGACAACATGACCGCAACCAATAGTTCAAAATGATTGGTAAAATCAAGACTGGGCTTGGCATCTGGGAAGAGAGCAATAATTTCTTCTAGCACCTTTCGTGCTCGTTTTTTTGACAAGACCATTATTCGTCTCCGTCAAATAGTCCTTGCAAGCCAGAAAAAGGACTGTTTTCTTCTTTCTTGACTGCTTGTTGAGCTTGGTATTCTTCCTCTGTCATGATTTGCCAGTCGTTTCCTGATACAAATCCTTGACCAGCCTCTTCTTCAGCCGTCAAGACCTTGATAGGGATATTGAGCAGGATATTATCTGATACACTCTCAGCAAGGTCTAGTTCTCCATTTTCGATAGGCAAGACCAAATCATCATCTAAAACTTCCTGTTCTAGCTGGTTGGTTGCGCCTTCCATAAAAACTTCCGTTACTGGATAAGATTCAACTAACTCAACTGGCTCCATACTACGACTTGAAGCAAGGACAATGGTATAAGATAGTTGATAATCTAAGAAATACATACGGTCTTCGTACTGTACTTTTCCAACTGCAAGGATATCTTTTACATCTAAAATTTCTTGATTGCGTGCACGCAAGTCTGCAGCTAGGTCTAACGTTTGTTCAAAATGCAAGCCTTCAGACTGCTTACGAATTTCTTGAATATTTAATTTCATACTTCCTCCATAAAGATTTACTCTCTTGATTATACCATGAAAAGGCTACAAATCAGCCCACCAAACTTCGTAATTAAAATCCTTGCTTTTTAACATATTTACTATCATATTTTTACTTTTTAGTACTATACTATCGGCAAGAATAGATCAGAGCAAGGAGGATGTTCACATGGAAGACAAAGAACTAATTACTAATGCAACCCAACTCCTATCCGAGTTATGCTCTTCGAAAATCTCTTCAAACCACGTTTGCCTTGCCTTTGGTATAGGTTGCTGACTTCATCCGTTCTATCTGCAACCTCAAAGCTAGTGCTTTGAGCAACCTTCGAATCGCTTCCTAGTTTGCTATTTGATTTTCATTGAGTATAAAACCTAGAATTTCCAGTTTTTTATTGACAAAATATCCTTAAAGGTATAGGATAGAGGTACTAATAATCGGAGGTAAGGGAGACATGAACAACTAAGTCTATCAAATAAAGAAACTTTATTTAGTAGATCTTGTTTTTGTCTCTTTTTGCGTGCTCTTTTATGCTCTTTTTCTGGCATTTTTATAGAGTTTTTTTGACATAGACTTTGGGCTCTACTAGATAAAGTAGAGCTTTTTGTTATGCACTATGAACATTCTAGAAAGGGCAATTATATGATAAAAATTAATCACCTGACCATCACACAAAACAAAGATTTACGAGACCTTGTCTCTGATCTAAGCATGTCCATCCAATATGGGGAAAAGGTCGCAATTATTGGCGAAGAAGGAAATGGCAAATCAACCTTGCTACAAGCTTTAATGGGGGAAACTTTACCTAATTTCGCTATCAGGGGTGTCATCCAGTCTGACTATCAGTCACTGTCCTATATTCCTCAAAAAGTCCCTGAGGAGCTGAAAAAGAAAACTTTACACGACTACTTCTTTTTAGATACTATTGATTTAGATTACAGTGTCCTCTATCGTTTGGCTGAGGAATTGCATTTTGATAGCAATCGATTTGCTAGCGACCAAAAGATTGACAGTCTATCAGGGGGCGAAGCTTTGAAAATTCAGCTCATCCATGAGTTAGCCAACCCCTTTGAAATCCTATTTTTAGATGAACCTTCAAATGACCTGGACCTTGAAACAGTTGATTGGCTAAAAGGTCAGATTCGCAAGATTAGACAAACTGTTATTTTCATTTCCCATGATGAAGACTTTCTTTCTCAAACGGCAGACACTATTGTCCACTTGCGACTGGTCAAGCACCGTAAAGAATCAGAAACGTTAGTAGAGCATTTAGACTATGATTGCTATAGTGCGCAGAGAAAGGCTAATTTTGTCAGACAAAGCCAGCAAGTTGCTAACGACCAGAGAGCCTATGACAAAACCATGAAAAAGCATCGCCGAGTCAAGCAAAATGTAGAAACTGCCCTTCGAGCTACCAAAGACAGTACTGCCGGTCGCTTATTAGCTAAAAAGATGAAAAATGTTCTCTCTCAAGAAAAACGTATTGAAAAGGCAGCTCAGTCCATGACCCAAAAACCACTTGAAGAGGAAGAAATCAGACTTTTCTTCTCAGATATACAGCCATTACCGGCTTCTAAAGTCTTAATCCAACTGGAAAAAGAAAATTTGTCCATCGGCGAGCGAATTTTGTCTCAGGGACTACAACTAACTGTCCGTGGCCAAGAAAAAATCGGTATCATCGGCCCAAATGGTATTGGGAAATCAACTCTGTTAGCCAAGTTACAGCAACTTCTTAATGATAAAAGAGAGATTTCGCTTGGTTTTATGCCACAAGATTACCACAAAAAACTGCAATTGGATTTATCACCAATAGCCTATCTCAGCAAAATTGGGGAAAAAGAGGAACTGCAGAAAATCCAATCCCACTTAGCTAGTCTCAATTTCAGTTATCCAGAAATGCAGCATCAAATTCGCTCCTTATCTGGCGGGCAACAGGGAAAACTCCTGCTTTTGGATTTAGTGCTGCGCAAACCAAACTTTCTCCTGCTGGATGAACCCACACGAAACTTTTCTCCCACTTCTCAACCCCACATCAGGAAACTCTTTGCAACCTATCCAGGCGGTCTCATCACTGTTTCGCATGACAGGCGTTTCTTAAAAGAGGTCTGTTCAAGCATCTATCGCTTGACAGAACATGGTTTGGAAGTCGTTGATTTAGAAGATTTATACTCATGAGGATAATTCTTTGCTTTGGAGCGCTATTTAAACATTATAATCAGTGAATAAATCTTATATCCACATTCAAGTCAATAATTTCTTTCAAGATCATTTGTAATCAACTCTAAATAGACGGATAAAAACTACTTCTAACTATCAAAAAACGAGTACCTCCTCAGTTGGAAATGCTCGTTTTCTTATGTTGCCATGGTTTATAATTACAGTGAGAAATAGGAAACAGCCTTGAATGGGAAAATCTCCTAGATCTACGACCACAAACTTTTTATCTACCAACTTTTTTATTCTACTGGTTTTTCTTAATTTCCAGTACTTATTGTAGATTCTGCTGTTTCCTTTTCTGAAGCTGATTCAGCAGATTTAGAACCTGTTGCGTTGCTCGGTTTGTTTTCGTCGCTGGCAGTTTCACTGTTAGATTCTGCAGTTGCTGATGTTTCAGTTTCGGGACTTGTCTTATCACCATTTGCTTCAGCATTTGTCGCTGGAGTTGCTTCTTCACTCGCGCTTGATTTTGACTTGATTTCTTGATTCAAAACTAGGATAGCTTTTGTCAATTCAAGTAAAGCGGCTTTATCCTTACTCTTAGCAGAAAGTTGATCTAGTAGAGTATCCACCTTATCAAAGTCCTCATCAGAACCCTTATTGTTTTCTAAGTAAGCATGAAGTGACATGAGGATATCGTAAAGTTTTTGATAGAGTACAAGTGTCTGAGGGTCTTGCTCAGCATTTTCTTTCTCTTGTTGAAGGGCACTAGCGATACGAGTCAAGACATCTTTTACCTGACTGTTTACTTCATCCAAGTCTGCATCAGCCTTGTTTGTAGCAGTTTTGAGATTTTCTACTTCTTCCGCCAAGGATTGTTTGATTCCTTCTTCTTGGATTTGCTCTAAGAGTTGAGTTGCCTTGCTCAAGAGACTTTCTACTTGTTCCTTGCTGACATGATTCACATGCTCTTCAGGCATAAAGTCTCCATACAATTCTTTCAAGAAGCCATAAATAGCTGTCTTGGCAGTTTGGTTATCTACTTTTTCAGTATCTAGAACTGTCTGACTTGATTTCGCAGTAGTTGGCTGAGCTTTCAAAGCTTCTTCCACTTCTTGTTTTGCCTGATAGATGCTTGGGAATAATTTGTTCAATTCTGCTGCCTTAAGGAAGGATTGAGATTGATACAAGGTCCAAGTCAACTGAGCTACTTTGTTTCGAAGTTCATCACTCAAACGACCGTCATTTACGTGTTCGTAGAAGTACTTGATGTATTCTACAGTTGTAACACCTGTTCGATCATTAAAGTCTTGAAGAGCTTGAAGTTGTGATTCAACCGCTACTAAAGCAGCCTCATCTTTAGCCAATTTAGCTTCTTGGAGTCGAACGAGAAGGTCTTTCTTAGGAAGTCCATAAGAGTCTGTATCCAGTGTATTGATTTTATCAATCAAAGCTTGATATTTCTTATCTAAAGCACTTGTTTCAGCAGGCTTGACACTTTCATCAATATGGATATATTGCTTATCAAAGAGATCAAGGGTTGCAATATAACCTGCTGTAGAGTTAGTTGCCAGTTTCTTCATGTTCTCAGTAAACTGACCTAAGGCTAACTCAATCTGTCTTTGTTCAATAGGCTTGTCTTTATAGATACTTCTGCTATCAGCTAAAAGTTGATCTACTTTTTCCAAGACTGCCTTCTCATCAAAAGCTCCAGGTTGATAATTGGATTGTAGGGCTGGAATTTTGTTTTTCAAAGCAACTTCATAGCCCTTCGTTTGAACCTTGATGTAGTGATTGTGGTCGCCATGAGGAATCACAAAACTACCATTCTCTACCTGCAAACTATAAGGAGATACACCATCACGTAAGGCAGTCGTATAAAGTTCATTTAGGAAATCAAGTTCTGGATTGCCAGTTTGTAGCGGAATACGCACATGTTCCTTACGAACAGCATATGGGTGGATATGAGTTGGATCGTAGGCTTGGTCTGGATTTCCAAAAACAAAGAATCCGTTTGAAATTCTAATCGCTTCAAGTGGAACACCATAAGTCTTAGAAATGTAAGCTATTTTTTCTTCATCACTAGCATCTCTTGAGAAAGACTCTACCGTTTTAGCAAGAGGTTTTACAGGCTCTGCATCATGATGTGTTTTCAAATGGTCTTGTGCAGCCTTAATTTGCTCTGCTGTCAAATCCTTCTTGAAGAAGTAATGATTGTGGTCACCATGACTCATGACAAAGCCTTGTTCATCCTCACTGATGACACGATTAGCATCAAAGCCGTGATCATGGTCTTCATCATGATGGTGTCCATGATGATCTTCATCGTGATCGTCGTCATGAGCTGGATTTGGTGTTGCTGGACTTACACCTTTCAAGTGGTCTTGCGCTGCCTTGATTTGATCAGCTGTCAAATCCTTCTTGAAGAAGTAATGATTATGGTCACCGTGACTCATGATAAATCCTGCTTCATCTTCAGCAATAATACGATTGGCATCAAAGCCGTGTCCACCTTCTTCATGTTCCTCATGTGAAACACCAGGATTGACTGGAAGAGATGGCGAAGGTGTTGTTAGACCATTGTTTGGAAGAGTCGGTTGCCCAATTACGGTCGATTTGGGAATGTAATGGAAATGATCACCATGTCTGACAATATAAGCTGTAGCCGTTTCTTCAACGATATCTTTTGGATTAAAAATATAACCATCAGATGCTGAAGAGAGTTCCTTACTTGTCGTTGAAGAAGAAGGATTGCTTGAAAGACTTCCTAGACTAGACGCTACTTCATTAGGTTTTTCATTTGTAGAAATCGTAGAACCAGTACCACCGATAGGCACCATTCTAGCAATCTTTTCTTCTAAAGGAGAGAGCTTGCTGTAAGGAATAAAATGATAATGGTCGCCATGCGGAATCGCAACTCCATTTGGTGTACGACTGATAATCTTAGCAGGGTCAAAAACCAGACCGTCTGATTCACTGTAACGTTGGTCACTAGGTGAATCATAGAGTTCTTTCAAAAGACTTTGGAGATTGTCAGCTTTATTTGCTGGCTTGCTAGTTGATTCTTTCTCTATAGCTTGATTAGTATTGTCACTAGCTGTTGAAGAATAGCTTAACTGACTCGGTTGCGTATTTTTACCAGCCAGATGAGCTTTAGCGGCTGCTAATTCACTAGCAGACAAATCACTTTTTGGAATGTAGTGATAGTGTCCCCCGTGAGGAACGATATAAGCATCACCAGTATCTTCGATAATATCAGCTGGATTAAAGACATAACCATCATCAGTCGTATAGCGTCCCTGAGACCTTGCTACAGCAACATCTGAGCTGACCTTCTCATTATCTTTGACATGTTCTTGTTTTTGACGATTGATTTCATCCTTGGTTCGAACATTATCAGCATGAGCTGCATCTTTCAGGTAGACATAATATTTTCCATTGACCTTGATGATATAACCACCCTTGACTTCATTGACAATATCTCCATCCTTAAGTTGGTAGTTTGGATCCTTCATCAAAAGTTCTTCGCTAAAGAGGGCATCATAAGGAACTTTCCCATTATAGTAATGATAGTGGTCACCGTGTGACGTCACATAGCCCTGATCTGTAATTTTGATGACAATTTGCTCAGCCTGAATCCCTTCTTTTTGGCTAACCTGATCTGGTGTCAGGTTTTCAGTTTTCTGACTTGACTGGCTACCATCCACATAAGAGACACGATTATTGTCCTTATTTTCCTGCGAGCGATACTGGTTCAGTGCATAGGCGCAAAGACTCAAGGATACGATAACAGCTGATCCAGCTGCTATATACTTTTTACTGAATTTCATAAATCCCTCATTTCAATAAATGATGAAGCTTTTTCTTAACTTCCTTTACTTGATTAAATAGTTTTCTAAATTGGTTATTTAACCAATTAATTAACCAGTAAATAGTTTACATTTTTTAAGTTTATCTGTCAAGATTTTTATGTTATTTTAATCATAATCACCCCTAAAACGGGTGGTTTGACTGTCTCACACCTGACTTAGCGAGACGGACTGAAAGTCACATAATCCAAAATATCGCCCCAGCTGGAGCGATATTTTTATTTTTTCTTTTTCGATGGTGTGTGGATGGCAATCTTCACTTCAAAGATTGTTCCCTTTGGTTTATTATCTTTAACAGTAATGGTTCCTTTTAGGGCATCTACAATTTGCTTGGCTAGGGATAAACCTAAACCAAAACCACCTTTTTGACGGGTTCTAGCCTTGTCCACTCGATAAAAACGATCAAAAATTTTCTTCTTATCTTCTGCTGAAATACCGACTCCATTGTCGGAAACCAGTAAATACAGATTGCGATCGGTCGCCGAGATAAGAAAATCAATTTCACCATCCTCTTCAGTATACTTGACAGCATTATCAAATAGGATAGTCATCAACTGCTTCAAGAGAAGCTGATCTGTGACAATCGTGCGATGGATCCGATTTTCAAAACGAAAGACACGGTCATTTTCAGAAGCAATCATCTCATAGTTTGTGAAAGTCGTATTGAAAAAACTGGTTGGAACTTCTGCAAGTTCCGGTTTAATCCCATCATCTCTACGAGCTAAATTCAACAAGTTCGTCGTCAAAAACCGCATATTTCGGACTTCTTCCAAACTCGATGCAATGCTTTCGCTCACATCCATAATGGTAGCTTCTGGCTTACGAAAAAGGGTCTCTAAACGATTTTGCAAAACTGCAAGTGGAGTCCGTAACTCATGACTAGCATTTTCCACAAAGGACTGTTGCTTCTGCATGCTCTCAAGCAGGGGCCTAACACTGACCCTAGCTAGATAGAGACTGGCGAGCAAAGACAAAATCCAGAAACTAGCCATCACAATCACAATCAATTGCTCATGCTTTTGACTTGCTTGCTCCAACTGACTGGTATTAATCAAGACAGCTGCATACTTAATATTGGTTGAAACCGAACTGATATTGGTTTCCATCAAAATCATGCGATAGATTTCTTCCTGTCCATAGCTATTAAAAACCTGAATCTGATAGATATGTCCTAGTTCTTTCTTCTCTAACTTAATCTTATCCAAGCCCAAAAATCGATTTCCAGAAAGGAGTTGGGTAAAATTTTTATCAAAAAGAATAACCTCCGTATTGGAACTGACATTGGGTTTTATCTCAGTCTTGCTAGAATCTGTAGCGGCATTCTCTAAATCTTTAATCTCTTCTGTTGCCCTATTTACCGCAAGCTGAATAACTGCTTGAGGATTTTCACTCAGTCCATGGAGCTTATCATCCACCGAAGTATAGAGACTCGAATGCATGACCTGTAAAATAATCAAGGTCATGGTAGAGAAAATCAGAGTGAAGACACCAAAGTTGCGGATAAAATAACTAAAGTCATCCGCATACCATGTTTTTTTTAGTTTACTGAACATCTTTTAAAATATACCCAACACTGCGCAAGGTTTGCAAATTCTCTGCAAAAGTGGTTCCTTTTAATTTCTTACGGACTTTTGAAACATAAACTTCGACAACCGAAATCGTTGTATCACTATCAAATCCCCATAGACGATCAAAAATCTGAGTCTTAGGCAAAATAACATTTTGATTTTGAAGGAAATAAACCAATAAATCGAACTCTTTCCCCAGTAATTCGACAGGAGTATCTTCGACTTTAACGGTATTGGTTGACAAATTAACCACAATATTTCCATAAGTCAAGGTGTTTTCATTAAACTTGCCTGAACGTTTGAGAAGGGCTTGAATCCGCATTTTAAGTTCTTCTAGGTAGAAAGGTTTGGTCAGATAATCATCTGCTCCCAGTTCAAATCCATGTCCCTTGTCATCCAAACTTTCCTTGGCAGTCATGATCAGAACTGGAGTCGTAATTCCCTTTTCACGCAATTCTTTCAAGACTTGGAAGCCATTTTTTTCAGGCAACATCAAATCGAGCAAAATCAAGTCATAGACGCCACTTTCAGCTTCGTAGAGACCTTCTTCACCATCAAATACCTGCATGACATCCGCAAAATCGTCTAAAAAGTCAAATACTGAATTTGACAGGCCTAGGTCATCCTCAACCAATAAGATTTTTATCATGAGAAACTCCTCCTTATTAAAACCATTATACCAAATTTGCCTTAAAAAAAACTCAACTCTCTGCATTTTATACTCAATGAAAATCAAAGAGCAAACTAGGAAGCTAGCCGCAGGCTGTACTTGAGTACGGTAAGGCGACGCTGACGTGGTTTGAATTTGATTTTCGAAGAGTATTACATGAGATAGATGAGTTTTCTTTTATTTTAGGCTTATTTATGCATTTCCGTATTGAAGAACGACTGCTTCCACTGCAGCTTTTTCACGGTTAATCAAGTCAACACGCGCTGCAATTTCCTTGATTCCCATACCGATGTTACGGCTAAGAGCAAGGTCAGAAAGTTGCGG
Source organism: Streptococcus mitis (assembly GCF_047464945.1). Classification (GTDB taxonomy): domain Bacteria; phylum Bacillota; class Bacilli; order Lactobacillales; family Streptococcaceae; genus Streptococcus; species Streptococcus mitis_EA. Next base: position 444,391 of record NZ_JASHAX010000001.1, read on the forward strand.
TTCAAAGAATTCCTTGTACTCTGCCAAGCGTTGCTGAGTCTTAAATACGTGTGCAGGAAGGATAACAAAGCTATCAAAGCTCATATCTCCACCAAGAGCTGCCTTAATCCAAGCCCAGTTTTCACGCGCCCAAGACCAAGCTGTTTCCTGAGTTGCTTGGTGAGCTAGGAATTGGTAATACCAAGCAGACAAGTCCTGCGGTTTCACCACAAATTTGTCCTTCCAAGCAGCAATCAAGGTTTGGATATTGTTCGCATCTTTACTATAGGCAAGAGCTGCTGCCAACTGACGTTTAAAGACAGCATCTGTTGCGTGAGTATAAGTATCAAGATAAAGTGCTAACAAGTCTTTAGTCTCATGATGTTTCATCTCATTGATCAGAACTTGTGAGCGAATTGCTGCTGGAAGTCCTGCAAGCTGATCCTTGTGAGCCGCGAAGATTTGGCTAGCGACTTGACTAGCTTCTGCATCATTTGAGCGAATCATCATAGAAACAGCCAATTGACGAACCAATTCATCCTCATCTGATTCGCCATCTTTAGCTTCAAAACCAAGACAGTCATAATTGTGACGAGCCAATTTAGCAACCAAGGCTTTGAAGACTCTTTCAGCTTCTGTTCCTTCATCGATAAAGCGCTCAAGGGCAGAAATTACTTCAGAAACAGCTGAAACGACAAGGTAAGATTCTTCCTTAGCAAGTTTATCAAGAACTGGGAGCAAGTCTGCATAAGAAATTTGTCCTGCCTCAGCAAGCAAACGACGTTCTTGGACGATTTGCAGTTTGCTTGTGTTATCAAGCTCAACTAGGTCAGCAAGAACAGCTTCTAATAAGTCTCCTTGATAGTCTGTAATGTAGTGGGCTGTATTTTCTGTGTTGAGGCGAAGTGCTGTTTTGTTTTCAGCAAGAAGAGCAGCGTAGCCTGGAATTTCGATGCTTTCAGTTTCAAGTGTATCAGGCAAGCCTTTCCAGTTGCTGTTTAGTGGCACAACCCAGAGACGGTTCTTATCTTCGTTCTCACCGATGAAGAATTGTTTTTGTGAAATCTTCAAAACATCATTTTCAACTTTGACAGTAAGAACTGGGTAACCAGGCTGTTCCAACCAAGAATCCATGAAGGCTGCGACATCACGTCCAGACGCTTGACCAAGAGCATCCCAAAGGTCACGACCAATGGTATTGCTGTATTGGTGTTTTTCAAAGTAGGCATGCAAACCTTTTGTGAAATCGGCATCACCTAGCCAACGACGAAGCATGTGCATGAGGCGACTTCCTTTGGCATAGACGATAGCTCCGTCAAAGAGCGTATTGATTTCATCTGGATGCTTAACTTCGACGTGGACAGACTGAACACCATCAGTCGCATCGCGTTCAAGAGCGTGAGGTACTCCACCTGTTTGGAAATCTTCAAAGATATTCCAGCTTGGCTCAATGGCATCCACACAGACGTACTCCATCATATTAGCAAAGCTTTCATTGAGCCAAAGGTCATCCCACCATTTCATAGTTACGAGGTTACCAAACCATTGGTGAGCCAATTCATGGGCCACAACAAGGGCAACTTGTTGACGGCTGGCAAAGGTAGAGTTCTCATCCACAACCAAGTAAACTTCACGATAGGTCACAAGACCCCAGTTTTCCATAGCTCCAGCTGAGAAGTCAGGAAGGGCGATGTGGAGAGATTGAGGGATTGGGTACTTAACTCCATAGTAATCTTCGTAAAACTCGATAGAGCGAACAGCAATATCCAGTGAGAAATCAAGGTTAGATAGTGGATGAGCTTTGGTTGAGTAAACACCTACAAGGGTACCGTTTTTAGTTTTAGCGGTCACACCTTGCAAATCACCAGCAACAAAGGCTAACAAGTAAGAAGACATGCGAGGAGTTGTTTCAAACTTCCAGATACCTGTTCCCTTGCGGTTTTCAACATCGATTTCTGGCATGTTAGACAAGGCTAACTCACCTTCTGCTTGGTCAAAACGTAAAGAGAGGTCAAAGGTCGCTTTGGCTTCTGGTTCATCCACACATGGGAAGGCCTCGCGCGCAAAATGGCTCTCGAATTGAGTTGACAAAACTTCCTTCTTGACACCATCAACTGTGTAATAAGAAGGGTAAATCCCTGTCATGTTATCTGTAATTTTTCCTGAGAAAGCAATAACCACTTCAACTTGACCTGCTTCTGCAAGTTCGATATGAAGAGCTTCGTTTTCATTATCGACTGTGAATGGACGAGTTGCCCCTGCAACTTCTACAGAGGCGATTCCCAAGTCTTTTTGGTGGAGGGAAATACGGTCACTTTGTGCTTGACCAGTGATGGTCACCTTCCCGGAAAAGGTCTTGGTCTCACGACTCAAGTCTAAAAATAAATCATAATGTTCAGGAACAAATTGCGAAATAAAATGTTCAACTGCTTGCATAGTTTTCTCCTATCTAAGTTTAAGAGCTAGAGCTCTTCTTCAAACAAACTTATTATATCATGTTTTTCTTGAGAAAAAAGGATTAGACGGTGATTTCCAAAACTTTCTTCTTTCTAACAGTCTACAGTGGGTAGACCTTGCGAAATTCTTCTAAAACAACCTTGCTTTCAGGTGTAAAAGTCAGTCCTGCTTCCCTCATCCACTCTGTGAAAAAGTCCTCATGAACCTGACGCCAATAGGCTAAAGATTTGTCTCCCTCGCCTTCCTTGTAGGCATGGTCAGCAGAAACTTGATGAAAGGGTTCAACTGAAACCTTTGTAATTTCGACAATACAGACGGCCTGATTTTGACTATCTAAAATGACATCGAAGGTTCCTTCTTGTGGAAGGGGTTCAGCTTCTAGTGCATAGAGGTCGTAGGCCGAGGCAGTTGCTGTCTTTTCGCCTCTTAAAACCAAATCTGCCAAGAGATCTGCTTCCACTCCAAAAGCCCAAGCATCTATCTCATCTCCAATCGAGGGGGTGATTTGCTTGTAGGCATTCCACATTTCTTGCGGTGTCATGGGTTGCTCCTTTGTAATTTTTTACTTACTTCTTTTACACGTTTGAGGTGGTCTGGATGGTCAATTTCTAAATCAAAAATCTCTGGAATAGAACTGTAGTGTATTATGCACTTGATACCCATCTGATTCATTTTTTGTATGAAAGAAGTATTCAGATAGCCTGCTACAGCAAAATCAATCTTTTTCATCCTTGCTTTATCCTGCATATCTCTTAGCATATCTAACATTATTGGACTTTCCATATCATGCCATTGACTGTTTCTCACAGTCGCAAAAATAAAAGAAGTCAAATCATTCATTCCAACTACAATCTTTGAAATGCCCGTTTCCAGTATCCTATCCAAGTCAAAATACGCTGACGGTAATTCAATCATCGTGCCGATTTTCCCAGTAAAACCATACTCACGCAATACTGTAATAGCTTGCTTTAACTGCTCAGCATCATTGACAAAAGGAAAGATAAGAGACAGATTGGGATTGTTTTGATGAACTTCTGTAACGACATGTGCTTCAGCCTGAAATTCATCCGGACACGCCAGTAAACGCCTAGTTCCTCTATATCCAAATAAGGGATGATTTTCATCAAAATACTCTTTAGTCCCCTTTAAACAATTAGCTTCTGTATTCGTTAATTCTGAAAAACGATACCAAACTTCTTCATCTGAGTACAGGGAGCAGATAGTCTCTAGATAATCTTTTACAAATTGCTGACAACTTGGTAACAGAATGTTTTGGTTAAGCTCCCTCAACAAGTATTCCCCCCGAATCATGCCAACATGATGAAATAGTTGTGGGTAAACTTTTTCATCAAGTTTTTCGCCACTAAGGGCAAGTTGGTTTCTCATCATTCACCTTCCAATTCATGTAAGAAGTCTTGTCAAGTTCTGGAAATCCTAATAACTCTGCTTTGATCTTCAAGACTAATGGCGATGCATTCTCTTCTGTGATCTCTTGAATATTCATCCAAATATATCCAAGCGAATCATTCGCACCATCAGAGACAGCTTCCGAAATCGTAACTTGAGGTGCACTCTCATTCATTTCAACATCATACAAGGCCATGACATGGTGAACCATAAAATTTTTTAACTCTTCCCTGACGAAAACATCGTAGATTCGAGGATTAGAGTAGCTTCTAACAGTAAATCCTGTCTCTTCCAAAACTTCTCTAGTCAGCGTTTCCGTCAGTCCTTCACCAAGTTGCTGACTGCCTCCAGGTATATCGTACCGATGTTGATAAGGGCCTCTCGTTTTTTCAATGCAGAGTAACTTCCCATTTTCAAAGCAAACAGCGTAGACTCCAAAGTGTCTTTCGATTTCCATCAGATCCTCCTACTTCAAAGACCAGCCACCATCTATTGTCAAAATTTGTCCCTGCATGGCAGATGTCTTTCCACTGGCCAAAAAGAGACTAACTTCTGCCACTTCCTCTGGTTCAATCCAGCGCTTGATTGGGGTTTCACTCGCTACCCAGTCAGACAAACCACCTGGCTCAAAATCTGCAGCAGTCATACCCGTCTTAACTGCTCCTGGAGCAATCCCAAAGACCTGAATCCCAGCTTCAGCATAATCTAGAGCCAACTGCTTGGTAAATCCAGCCAAGGCGTGCTTCGAAGAAGTATAGGCGTGTCCACCGCCACCTGCTAGGCTCGAAGCAATAGAGCACATATTGATGATAATTCCCTTTTTATTTTCCAGCATTTGTGTCAAATAATAGCGAGTCAACTCAACAGGAGTCAGATAGTTAATTTCAAAAATCTCTTGAATTTCCTGCGCTGTTTGTTCCAAAAGTGGTTTATAATCATCCAAAACTCCCGCAGTATTGCACAAAACATCAACCCGAGGGCACCAATCAAAAACAGGTTCCAAGTCCAAGGTCAAATCTCTCTGTAAAAAGTTAAAAGCACCCTCTAAGAGTGGATCTTCACCCTGGTCAACTCCATAAACTTGATAGCCCTTCTCTAAAAAGAAGCGAGCTTGAGCCAGACCAATCCCTGAACTCACGCCTGTAATGAGTACACATTTAGTCATGCACTTCTACCCAATCCGTCGCTAAAACATCACAAGGTGTCGGACTCCACATGGAAAAACCTTCTCCTTCTCCAGACACGTTGATTAGGAAATAAGGTGTCACTTCAAGTGCAACCCCGTTTTGTTCAATGGTGTCAAAAAGTTGGACATAGTTTTCAGCCCCTCCCCAACCAGTACGTACATATTTTTTCTTAGCCTTTAATCCAGGCAGAATTTCTTCAAATGTCATGGTTTTCTCCTTTTATTCTACATTTTTCATTTAATTATAACAAAAAACCGTTGTGCAACGGCTTTTTGACTCATTTTAAATCAAAATCAATAAGCATTTTATAATTATAGTCATTTAGTTTTAAAAAAGCGTTCCAAACATTCAAAAATATTTGGAACTTCCCTTAATAAATCCGTCACTTTCTTTTTCAAGATAGCCCAAGTTTGCTCAATAGGATTCAAATCTGGTGAATAAGGTGGTAAAGGTAAGAAAAAGTGTTTATCTTGAATGCAGTTTTCATCCAAAATGTTCTTGGGATGAAAACTAGCATTGTCCATGACAATGACATCAGTTGTCTTCAAAGTAGCTAGAAGTTGAGTTTTGAACCACTCCACAAAGAAATCGCTCGTCATACTTTCCTTGTAAATCATGGGAGCTATAAACTCTCCATCTACTTGTCCTGCAACAATCGAAGTCCGCTCAAAACGCCGTTCGCTAATCTTTTCATAGACTTTCTCCCCTCTAGGAGCCCGTGCATAAGGACGATAGAGGTAGCGGTCGATTCCTGTTTCGTCAATATATAGGACTGGTAAATCTTTTAGGTTATCCAAAATATCAAGAAACTCAGCGACTTTCTCAGAATCTTGTTCCTTAAATCTAGTCATCTTTTTTAAAGTCATATAAATTTGCTTTAAAGCTCCCCATACTGAAGGAACAGCACAATCAAAATGTGCCGCAATTTCCTGTAAAAAAGTGTCTGGATGAGCCTCTACAAAGGCTTTCAATTCCTATAAAGGAATCTTTCGCTTTTTGACGACTCGCTTTTTCCTCTCTAAGTGTCCTTGTTCACGTCTTTCTTTTCCCACGTGAAGAGAATTCTGACGCCAACATCAAAAACTTTGGCTTCCTCGACATGGCTGTGTCCTTCTTTGATGTAATCTAATGCTCTTTGTTTAAAATCTGTACTGTATGCCATAGCTTTATTATAAGATGCTTATTTTAAACTAAGCAACTATATCGTGGCTTGAACTGACTATTTTATATATTGTCTTACTTCGTCCTCACAAAACTATATCAAAAATCAAAAGCGCTTAGGAAAAAACTCTATTTCATGAGAGAATACAATAAATCTTCCCACAATAAAATGCATAATATCAAGTTTTTTGGCTCCTGATATCATGCATTTTCTGTTCTTAAAACCTTTTTCTCAGTCTCTTGTTGTTACAAGTTCATCTTCAAGATCCTTGATTGGGGGTAAATCTAAAAACAAATTTTACCCAACTGATCCTTCCATTTCATAGCTAATCAAGCGATTCAGCTCAACTGCATATTCCATTGGAAGTTCTTTTGTGAAGGGCTCCACAAATCCCATAACAATCATCTCAGTTGCCTCAGATTCTGACAATCCACGGCTCATAAGGTAATAGAGTTGCTCTTCTGAAATCTTAGATACCTTAGCTTCGTGTTCCAAAGCTACTTGCGAGTTGTGAATTTCATTAAATGGAATGGTATCTGATGCTGACAAGTCATCCATGATAATGGTATCACATTCGATGTGAGAGACAGATTTCTTAGAGTTTTTGTTAAAGGTTACTTGTCCACGGTAGTCAACCTTCCCTCCGCCTTTAGCAATGGATTTAGACACGATAGACGAGCTTGTATGTGGAGCATTATGGATCATCTTGGCACCCGTGTCTTGGTGTTGTCCAGCATTGGCAAAGGCAATAGAAAGCATAGTACCACGCGCCCCTTCTCCATCTAGATAAACAGATGGGTATTTCATGGTTGTTTTGGCCCCCAAGTTTCCATCAATCCACTCAACTGTCGCATCTTTCAAGGCTTTAGCACGTTTTGTTACCAAGTTATAGACGTTATCAGACCAGTTTTGGATAGTCGTATAACGCATATAAGCTCCATCCAAGGCAAAGATTTCTACAATGGCAGCATGCAAGCTGTTACTTGAATAAGTTGGCGCTGTACATCCTTCTACATAATGGACACTTGCTCCTTCGTCAACGATAATCAAGGTACGTTCAAACTGACCAGTATTTTCGTTGTTGATACGGAAGTAAGTTTGAAGTGGAATATCTACCTTAACACCTTTTGGTACGTAGATAAAGGTTCCACCAGACCATACTGCTGAGTTAAGAGCAGCCAATTTGTTATCTGTTGGCGGTACCAACTTAGCAAAGTATTGTTTAAACAAGTCTGGGTATTCCTTGAGAGCAGAATCTGTATCTGTAAAGATAATCCCCAATTTCTGGAACTCTTCCTTCATGTTGTGGTAAACCACTTCTGACTCGTACTGGGCAGAAGCACCGGCTAGATAAGCACGTTCAGCTTCAGGAATCCCGATACGTTCAAAGGTTTCTTTGATTTTTTCGGGAACTTCATCCCAAGAACGGGCTGGCTTATCAGATGGTTTTTGATAGTAGATCAAGTCATCAAAGTCAATCTCTGACAAGTCTGCTCCCCAAGTTTGCATGGGCATTTTTTTGAAGGTTTCATAAGACTTCAAACGGAATTCTAGCATCCACTCAGGTTCTCCCTTTGCAGCTGATAGTTCACGAATGACATCTTCGTTCAATCCTTTTCCTGTCGATAGGACAGGCTCTACATCATCATGGAAACCAAATTTATATTCACCAAGGTCAATTGGTTTTGGTTCTACTCTTTCTTCAGCCATAATATCCTTTCTTTCATTCTTCATTTCTACTGATTCATAAGACAAAAGAAACTTGCCTTACTTGTTTTCTTGATTTTCAATTGTTTTCTTGAGGGCGTTCCAAGCTAAGGTTGCACACTTGATTCGTTGAGGGAATTTGGCAACACCTGACAAGAAAGCAGCATCACCTAGTTGGTCTTGTCGGTCATCTTTTTGACCTTGCACCATTTCAGAAAAAATAGTCGCCAGTTCTAAGATTTCTTGCTTGGTCTTACCCAAAACAGCATCTGTCATCATGCTCGCAGAGGCAGTCGAGATGGTACAACCTGAATTTAGAAAAGCGATATCCTCCAAACGGTCATCTACATCAAACTTGACAGAGAGATTGATAACATCTCCACAGGTCGGATTGTTGAGACTGATTTGCTCAGCATCATCCAACTTCCCTTGATGATGTGGATTTTTCGAATGGTCCGCTACCACTGCCATATAGAGGCTATCTAGTTTAGAAAGTGCCATTGAAAAACTCCTTTGTCTTTTGTAAGGCATCGACTAGCTTGTCACAATCTGCCTTGGTATTATAGATATAAAAACTTGCACGAGCTGTTGCTGGAACTTCCAAATACTGGATCAAGGGTTGAGCGCAATGGTGACCTGCTCGAACAGCTACTCCTTCATAATCCAAAGCAGTCGCAAGGTCGTGCGGATGAAGATCACCTAGGTTAAAGGCAATGACACCTGAACGTTGAGCCAAATTCTGTGAACCATAAATGGTCAGTCCTTCAATCGCCTGCAGTTTTGGATAGACATATTCAATCAGTTCCTGTTCATGAGCTTCAATGGCATCCATACCAATCTTTTCCAGATAATCCACTGCCGCAGCAAGTCCAATTGCACCTGCCATATTAGGAGTTCCAGCCTCAAATTTCCAAGGCAATTCCTTCCAACTAGCAGATTGTTCATAAACGAAATCAATCATTTCGCCACCAAATTCTACTGGTGACATTTGTTCCAGATACTTTTCTTTACCATAAAGGACACCGATACCAGTCGGACCAGCCATCTTGTGACCTGAAAATGCAAAGAAGTCCACATCCAAATCCTGAACATCAATCTTCATATGAGGAGTAGACTGAGCACCATCCACCACCATGATAGCTCCAACTTGATGGGCTAATTGGGTGATTTCTTTGATTGGATTGACCACACCAAGAACATTGGAGGCGTGAGCAAGGGAGACAAACTTAACCTTATCAGTCAATTTAACTCGCAAATCATCCATATCCAGAGCTCCGTCCTTGAGATAAACATAGACAAGCTCTGCTCCAGTCTTGCGACAGGCCTCCTGCCAAGGAATGATGTTGGAATGATGTTCCATGACAGAAATCAAAACCTGGTCTCCCTCAGTCAAGACTTCCTCTGCAAAGCGCGCCACCCAGTTCAGACTGGTTGTCGTTCCTCTAGTAAAGAGAACTTCCTTTGTAGACCCTGCATTGATAAACTCACCAATGGTTTCACGAGCGGCTTCATAAGAAGCTGTCGCTCTTTCTGCCAAGGTATGAACGCCACGATGAACATTGGCATTGTCGTTCTCATAGTAGCGGTTAATCGTCTCCAGAACTGCTAGTGGTTTTTGTGTCGTAGCAGCGTTGTCCAAATAAACCAATGGTTCATCATTAACAATCTGGTCTAAAATTGGAAAATCCTTGCGAATCACTTCTACATCTAACATAGGCTACCCCTTAGCGTTTTGACAATTTTTCTTCGATAGTTGCAATCATTTCATCACGAACTTCCTTGACTGGAATCTCAACGATAACAGATCCAAGGAAACCACGAACAACCAAGCGTTCTGCAGTTGCCTTATCCAAACCACGGCTCATGAGGTAATACATATCTTCTGGATCTACCTGACCGATAGAAGCTGCGTGACCTGCAGTAACATCATTTTCATCAATCAAAAGAATTGGATTGGCATCTGAACGCGCTTGGTCTGAAAGCATGAGAACACGACTTTCTTGTTGCGCATCTGCTCCCTTGGCACCCTTGATAATGTGGCCAATACCATTGAAGGTCAAGGTTGCTTTTTCAAGAATAACCCCATGTTGAAGGATATTCCCGATTGAGTTGCAACCATAGTTAGTCACTCGAGTATCAATCCCTTGTACCTGACGACCACTTGAAAGAGCTACAACCTTGAGATCTGCATGACTACCATTTCCAATCAAGTCGCTATCAAAGTCCGCAACGACGTTCCCTTCGTTCATGACACCGATTGCCCAGTCAATGCTTGCATCGTTGCCTAATTTACCACGACGGCTAATGTAGGCAGTGACGTTTTCACCTAGACGGTCAATCGCAGCAAATTTCACTTGAGCACCAGAACGTGCAATTACTTCTACTGTGATATTAGCAGTTGCTTTGGCACTTCCTTCACCGCGTGACTCTAAACGCTCCAGATAACTAATCTTAGAATTTTTACCAGCGATAATCATAATATGCTTGTTAAACGGCACATCACTATCGCTGTCTTGATAGAAAATTCCTTCGATTGGTTCTTTAATCTCAACGTTATCAGGAATATAGAGAACAGCACCACTATTGAAATAAGCTGTATGGTAGGCTGCCAACTTGTCATCGTCATACTTAACAGATGACATGAAGAATTCTTCGATCAGCTCTGGAATTTCTTCTAAAGCTGAGTGAAAATCTGTAAAGACGACACCCTGTTCAGCCAACTCAACTGGAGTTTGCTCAAAAACAGTTTGAGTTCCTACTTGCACCAATTTCAAGTGGTTATCTAGTGCTGTGAAATCTGGAACATTTGCTGATGGCTCACTTTCTGTAATCGTTCCATCACCCAGATTCCAACGGTGGAATTTGACACGCTCAATAACTGGTAATTTCAAAGTCTCAATCTTGTCAAAAGCTTTTTGACGGAGGTCAGCCAACCAGCTTGGTTCAGCGTGCATTTCTGAAAAAAGTTTAATAGTTTCTTTAGTCATTTACTTCTCCTAAAAGATACGAGGGAATTACAATTCTTCCTTGTAGTCGTAGCCAAGTTCTTCAGCTAGTTTTGCGTATCCTTCACGTTCCAAACGCGCAGCCAATTCTGGACCACCAGAAAGGACAACACGCCCCTCCATCATCACATGTACCACGTCTGGTGTGATGTAGTTCAAAAGACGTTGGTAGTGAGTGATAATCATAGCACCAAAACCTTCACCACGCATGGCATTAACACCTTTAGACACAACTTTAAGAGCGTCAATATCAAGACCAGAGTCAATCTCATCAAGAAGGGCAAAAGTTGGTTCCAACATCAAAAGTTGAAGAATCTCATTACGTTTTTTCTCACCACCAGAGAAACCTTCGTTGAGGTAACGCTCAGCCATTTCTTCTTTCATGTTGAGCAATTCCATCTTCTCGTCAAGTTTAGTGATAAACTCACGAACTGAAATCTTCTCATCGTCTTCTTTACCAGCATTCATGGCTGCACGAAGAAACTCAGCGTTCGTAATACCAGGAATTTCTGATGGGTATTGCATAGCAAGGAAAAGTCCCATACGCGCACGCTCGTCAACTTCCAACTCAAGGATGTTTACGCCATCAAACAAGACTTCACCTTTGGTAACTTCATAGTTTGGATTTCCCATGATAGCGGCAGAAAGAGTCGATTTACCAGTACCATTTGGTCCCATGATAGCGGCGATTTCTCCTGTTTTCAGGGTCAGGTTAACCCCTTTTAAAATTTCTTTTCCTTCAATCTCTACGTGAAGATCTTTGATCTCTAATACTGACATGATAGTTCCTTTCTTTTTCAAGGCCTTTACAGTGCTTACTAGAAACATACTAGTTGTCTCTAGAAAATACGGTAAAAGGTCAATAAATATACTTTTATAGTATAACAAAAAAAAGCCTAAAAGGCTTTGATTTTGTCTAGAAGCTGAGGACTAGTCTTTTCCTTTTAAATGCTGGTCAATGACGTCTACAATCTTGCCCATCAAGTAACTAACTCGGAAATTTCTAAAAAGCAAAATGGCCCAAAAGGCTGCCATAATATAACGACCAGTCATCCAAGCTTCATTGAAAAAATAGGTCTCAGCAGCTGTAAACAGCGCGATGATAATAAATTGTTGTCTATTCATAAACTTATTGTATCATGAAATCTTTCTTTAGTCTTCCTCTACCTTCACTTTATCAGCCAAAAATTCAAATCCTTCTGGAATCAGGCTTTCTTTTGCTTCTTTTTCAGTTTGGGAAGATTTTGCTTTGGCTGAAAAGGCTGCGCGAACTTCTTTCCATTCCTCCATGGAAATAGCTAAAATCTCGGGTGAAAAACCTGCTGCCTGACTGAGGATGTTGCCAAACATAGTGTTGAGATTGTCCCGTTTCATGGTTTGACCAGCATTAAAGTTAGACTCAAAAGCAAGAATAGCATGGTGTTCATTAGCCGCAACCGGTTGAGAACCAACTAGCAGAGCCTTATCAGGACCTCCAAGACTTTCAATCACCTCTCCCCAGGCATTCTGCAAGCGAATCAGATTTTGACGTGCTAAATCAGGATTTTCGACGGCCTCTTGTAAGATCGATTGAACTTTATTGCGATCCACACGATAGACGGTCTTGCCTGCTGCTGGACGACTAGGCGCTAGACTAGTTGGTTTTGGTACAGTGCCCACAATTGCGAGTTCTTGTTTGAGACGGGCGACTTCCTGTCTCAGTGCAGAAATTTCACTTTCAACAGCTCCTGAAAGCGAAGATTCAGGATTGATTTCCGCTAAACGGATGGTCATCATCTCAGCATAAATCTTAGGCTGCAAACTAGACTTAATATCTGCTAAACTGACTGTCGCCAAGCGAATCATTTCAAACAGATTTTCTTGAGGAAGAGCTAAATTCTCAACAAAGACTGGACTATGATGAGTGTTTTCTCCCCCTGTTTGAACAATTAACAAATCTCTTAAATAGTGCAAAAGGTCGGTCACAAAACGAGTCATGCTCTTACCATTGTCAAAAAGAAGATTCAAGCAAGACAAAGCCTTGGGAACATCCTGTTGAGACAAGGCAGCCACATAATCATCCAATGCTGATAGGCTAATGGTGCCAGTAATTTCTTCAGAGATGGCAGTCGTCAATTCATTTCCCTGCGTCAAACTCAGGGCTTGATCCAAAATAGACAAGGCATCTCGCATTCCTCCTTCAGCCCGTCTGGCAATGATTTCCACAGCCTCTGGTTCAGAACTGATATTTTCTTTTTCTAAGATATAGTGGATATGTTCCTTAATATCCTGTGTCTTAATCGATTTAAATTCAAAACGTTGCACACGGGATAGAATAGTGGCAGGAATCTTGTGCAATTCAGTAGTAGCCAAAATAAAGACCACATTCTGTGTTGGCTCTTCCAGCGTCTTTAGGAGGGCATTAAAAGCCCCTGTAGACAGCATGTGAACCTCATCTATGATATAAACCTTATAACGAGCAAGGCTAGGCGCATAGGTAGATTTATCGCGAATTTCACGGATTTCATCCACCCCATTATTAGAGGCCGCATCCATTTCAATGACATCTTCTAAACTACCGTCCGTCACTGCCTGACAAATATAGCAGTTATTACAAGGTTCCCCACCCACTTGATTGGGACAGTTCATAGCCTTAGCAAAAATCTTAGCTACACTGGTTTTTCCTGTTCCACGTGGACCAGAAAAAAGATAAGCGTGACTTATTTTCTCTTGCTCTACTGCTTGTTTAAGAGTCTTAGCCACAACTTCCTGTCCAACCAACTGGGAGAAGTTTTGACTTCTATATTTTCGATAAAGTGCTTGATACATTAGGCTTTCTCCCCAAACATTGTAAAGTCCCATTCTGTCTTTTCAAGCAAAATAGCGACAAATTGTTCCAAATAATCTCGATCCATAGCATCATAATCATCAATCTCTGAAGAATCAAGATCCAGAACCCCGAGCAATTGACCATTCTTCATCATTGGCACAACAATTTCACTTTTAGCTCGACTATCACAAGAAATATAGTTGGGATAAGTCCTTACATCACCAACCAGAACAGTTTCCTGAAAATGAGCCGCCTCCCCACAAACACCCTTGCCCAGTGCAATATGGATGCAGGAAACACCTCCCTGGAAAGGACCTAAAACCAATTCCTTTCCATCGAACAGATAAAAGCCTGCAAATACGGTATTAGGAAAGCGTGATTTTAGAAGAGCACTGGCATTGGAAAGATTAGCCAAAACATTGGTTTCACCTTCCAATAAAAAAGAGAGCTCTTCATTTAAGATTTGATAACGTGATTGTTTTTCTGATTCTAACATAGAACTATTATATCAAAAAAGGCTTACAGACAAAAGAAAAATCCCTTGTTTAGTAAACAAAGGATTTTGTGAATTTTCAATTTGATTAAAGTTCGATATCACCGAACAAGTCAGCCATTGAGAATCCTGTTTGTGTTTCTGGAAGTTCGAAATCACGTTTTTCTTGACGTTTTGGACGACGTGGACGAGCAACACGTTTTTCTTCTTTTTGTCCTTCTTCTTGAGCTGGACGCTCTTCAAGAGCTTTAATAGAAAGTGATACGCGCTCTGCATCTGCGTTAACTTCAAGAACTTTAACTTTAACTTCTTGACCAACTTTAAGAGCTTCTTTTGGATTTTCAATACGTTTGTGTGAAATTTGTGATACGTGAACAAGTCCATCGATACCTGGCAATACTTCAACAAATGCACCGAAGTCAGTCAAACGTTTAACTGTTCCTTCAACTACATCACCTTTAGCCAATTTTTGCTCAACGCCATCCCATGGTCCAGGTGTTGTTGCTTTAAGTGAAAGTGATACGCGTCCTTCTTCTTCGTTAAGATCAAGGATTTTCACTTCAATTTCTTCACCAACAGTTACAACTGATTTTGGTGATACGTTACGTTCATGTGACAATTCAGTCAAGTGAACCAATCCGTCAACACCACCAAGGTCGATGAAAGCACCGAAGCTTGTAATACGTGCAACTTTACCAGTTACTACATCACCAACAGCCAATTTACCGAATACTTCAGCGCGAGCTGCTGCTGTAGCTGCTTCAACAACTTCACGACGTGAAAGGATGAAGCGGTTTTCTTTAGCGTCAACTTCTTTGATTTTAGCATCAAATTCTTGACCTACAAAACGCTCAGTGTTACGTACGAAACGAGTATCCAACATTGAAGCTGGGATAAATCCACGAACACCTTCAAATTCTACTGAAAGTCCACCTTTAACGGCACGAGTTCCTTTAACAGTAACAACTTCTTCTTCGCGACCAACAAGTTTGTCCCATGCTTTGCGAGCTTCAAGGCGTTTTTTAGATACAAGGTATGTAACTGTATCAGTATCTTTACCAACTACTTGACGAAGTACAAGAACATCCAATACTTCTCCTACTTTAACAAAGTCATTGATATCTGCATCGCGATCGTTTGTCAATTCGCGAAGAGTCAAGACACCTTCAACACCAGTTCCAGAGATTGCAACGTTAGCTTGAGTCGCATCAACTGTCAATACTTCAGCACTAACAACATCACCAGTCTCAACTTGGCTAACGCTATTTAGCAAATCTTCAAATTCGTTCATCTAAAAAATCCTCCAACAATCAAGTTTTTCTTAAACTTGACATACTTATAATTTTTTTCCTAAGCACCCGCAAGGACATGTTCATATCGTTCACGTCTTTCAATTATAAAAATAAAATACCCTAAGATATTTTGCTTTTTATCTTGATTATTACCTAAGAACTGGGGTAGCTGGATTCGAACCAACGCATGAGGGAGTCAAAGTCCCTTGCCTTACCGCTTGGCTATACCCCATTGATGAAATGGAGAGAGAGGGATTCGAACCCCCGAACCCGAAGGAGCGGATTTACAGTCCGCCGCGTTTAGCCTCTTCGCTATCTCTCCTACAATCAACATGGACTATTATATCATGAAAATTTCAAAAAAACAAGACTTATTTTGCTAAATTATAATTTTCAATCAAAATTTCCACAGCTTTTTCCAATTTTTTATAAAAACTATCGACATTCCCATTCTTTATGATGGCAAATTGTCCGTCTAATTCGGCAATTTCTCCGATAACTTTTTTACCAATGGTCAAGGTATAACCTTCAAAACTGTCTTTTCCTACATTAACCTTAGCATCTGCTACTTGAATTTCGATTTTTTTATCTTTCTTACTCATTTCATACCTCTCTTCACTTTTTCTATTTTACAAGAAAATCCCAAAACTAGCAAGAAAAAACTCTATATCAGGCTTGTCTGATATAGAGTTTTCTGCTTTATTTAATGTGTTTTTCTAGTTCTTTTTGGTACTTACCGTTTGATTCCAATTTTTCTTTTTGCCATTTTTTCAGTGCTTCTTCATATTCTTTTGTTGTAACGATATCTTTTTGCAATTTCATTCCTTTAAAGATATATGGGTCACCTTTAATACCAACTTGTGAGTATGGTTTTGAGAATGGCACGACATTACTTACAACTGGAGAACCACCAGATGAAGCTGTTGGCATCAATAATGAACTATCTGTCAACCAAGCTTGAGCCTTGGCATATTTTTCATATCGTTCTTCAAGATTCGTAGTTTCTGAATCTGCATCATCCAATAATTTCTTATACTGGTCCAAACCAAGTTTCGCTACAACATCCTTATCTTTCCCTTTAGTAATACCAAGGTGTTTCATAGCAGAACCTGATTTAGGGTCCATGATATTCAAGTAAGATGCTGGGTCTTGATAGCTTGGAGCCCATCCTGTACTGTTCAAATCATAGTCTTTTTGAGAAGGAACACGCGCTTGAGAAGTGATTGTTTCCTTTTCATTATCTGTCATTTGAAGAACATCGATGACAACATTTTCAGCACCAAGAGTTGATTCGATTGACTGTTTGAAAGAGTTGCTTTGTTGAACAGCGATGGTATCTGTTTGTTCAACTGGGACATCCAAGTGAATTGGGAAAGTTACCCCTTTAGATTCCAAGTCTTTCTTAGCTTTTTCGAACGCAGCTTTAGCCTTATCAGGGTTGTAGATAGAATCCTTACCGTCAACTAGCTCAACACCTTTCCATTGGTCACCATAGTTCACCAACTCAGCTTGAGCGATGTGACCAAAGTTTTTACCACCTGCTTGTACAAAGTTATCAGGAACGAGACTGTTACGAATAATCTTGTCCGCACCGTCTTCACCATTTAGCTGGGCAGCATAAGAATGGCGGTTGAAGGCAAAGTTGATAGCCTGACGGAAGTCCTTATTCAGCATAGCTTCTTTAGTAGAAGTCTTTTGCTCTTCACTTGTTTTCGCAGTTTTATTGTATGACTGACGATTTACGTTAAAGGTGAAGTAATAGCTACTTGAGTCCTGTGGGCTATAAGTAATTTTATCTCCGTATTGTTCCAAAGTTGAAGCAAAGTTTGAGCTACTTGGGAAGAGACGAGCTGTCGTATAGGCACCAGAAGAGAAACTACGGATCAACGATTCCTGATCAGAACCATCGTAGTAAGTCAATTTAATCTTCTCAATTTTTACCTTTTCTTTATCCCAATAGTTTGGATTTTTCTCGTATTCGATTAACGATTTAGAAGTCAAGGTCTTCAAGATATAAGGACCATTGTAAAGAATCCCTGCTGGAGTAACTGCTCCATAATCTTTACCTGATGCCTTCAAAAACTCTTCATTTACAGGCAACATCGTAGCTGTTGTAACTTTAGAGTTCCAGAAACTTTCTGGTTTGTTTAGGGTATATTCAACTGTATAATCGTCCAAGGCCTTAACACCAACTGTAGAGAAATCGTTCGTCTCACCAGTCATGTAGGCATCCAAGCCCTTAATTGAATTTTGGATGAGAGAGACACCGTCTGACTTACCGTCAGCTACGTGTTTCAATCCTGTTACAAAGTCATGGGCTGTTACTTCTGCATATTCTTCACCCTCAGAAGTGTACCATTTAACCCCTTTACGAAGTTTGTAGGTATAAGTCAAACCATCTTTTGACACAGACCAATCCTCAGCCAAGGAAGGAATAACATTTCCGTACTGGTCGTTTTCCATCAAGCCATCAACCACGTTCCCGATGACATCTGTTGTAGATGTACGAGTCGCTATACTATAGTCCAAAGATGCTGGATCTACTGCATAGACATATGAAAATGTTGTCGGTGCATCTGCTTCTTTATCAGCTTTTCCACAAGCCACTAAAAGAGCTGTTGTGCTCAGGACCACTCCTGCTGTTAAGAGCCACTTTTTCGATTTCATCAAAAATCTCCTTTTGTTTGTTTTAATCTACTTTTACAATCCAACCTTCTGGCGCTTCAATATCACCAAACTGAATACCTGTCAATTCATCATAGAGTTTACGAGTCACAGGACCAACTTCTGTTTCACTATAGAATACATGGAAATCATCTCCGTGCTGAATTCCACCAATTGGTGAAATAACTGCTGCTGTACCACAGGCACCTGCCTCTACAAAACGGTCAAGGTTATCAATTGGGACATCTCCCTCAATAGGAGTCAAGCCCAAGCGGTGTTCTGCCAAATAAAGCAAAGAATACTTAGTAATAGATGGCAAGATAGATGGACTCAATGGTGTTACAAACTCATTGTCAGCTGTAATTCCAAAGAAGTTAGCTGAACCGACTTCTTCAATCTTTGTATGAGTTGAAGGGTCTAGGTAGATAACATCTGAGAAATGACGTGATTTCGCCAATTTCCCTGGCAAGAGACTGGCAGCATAGTTCCCACCAACCTTAGCCGCACCTGTACCATTTGGAGCGGCACGGTCGTATTCATCCTGAATCAAGAAGTTGGTTGGAACCAAACCACCCTTAAAGTAATTTCCAACTGGCATAGCAAAGATGGTGAAAATATACTCTTCTGCTGGTTTAACCCCGATAATATCTCCAACACCAATCAAAAGTGGACGAAGATAAAGGGTTCCACCTGTTCCATATGGTGGTACGTATTCTTCATTCGCGCGGACAACTGCCTTACAAGCTTCTACAAACATGTCTGTCGGAACTTGTGGCATCAAGAGACGATCACAAGTACGTTGCAGGCGTTTAGCATTTTCGTCAGGACGGAAAAGTTGGACACTACCATCCTTAGTACGATAAGCTTTCAAACCTTCAAATGCCTGTTGACCATAGTGAAGACTTGGAGAAGACTCTGAAATATGCAAAGTTGCATCCTCTGTAAGCCCTCCTTGATCCCATTGTCCATTTTTAAAATGAGCAATATAGCGATAAGGTAATTTCATATAGGAAAAACCAAGGTTTTCCCAATCAATCATTACTGTCATATTCCACTCCTTATTCTAAAAACCTATTTCTTATATTCTACACTATTTTTCTAAAATAGCAAGCATATTTTGTAATTTTCAGAAAATTTCTTCAATAAAAAGAATCTAATCTATCTGTCGTAATAAATCCTATATAGAGATTGCATAAAGAACTCAAATTATTCTTCTATCTCGTTTGGTGCGACCTATTCAATAACTGAACTTATTTTTGACATACACAGAGTCCATATATAAGATCAGTAAGAAGTCTCAACAGAGATATCGCGAATTGAATTAAAAATAGCATATGATGTGGTGCAGTCATCTTATGCCATATTCAATAGATTTACGTAAAAAAAGTTCTTGCCTATTGTAAGCGAACAGATAATATAACAGAAGCATCACACGTTTTCCAAATCTCACGTAATACCATTATCTAAAAGAGAAAATAGGTGATCTAAACCATCAAGTAAAAGGAACAAAACCAAGAAAAGTTGATAGAGATAGACTTAAAAACTATCTTACTGACAATCCAGACGCTTATTTGACTGAAATAGCTTCTGAATTTGGCTGTCATTCAACTATAGCATATTGAATCTAGAATAGCACATTACAGTTGCTAAAATATTTCTAGAAAAAATTGACTTTCTCAATCACTTTGTTCACATCTTATTTCAATCTACTATACTATCCACTATGCTCTCAAAGCTATGGGCTACACTCGAAAAAAAAGAATCACACCTACTATGAACAAGCCCCAGAAAAAGTAGCTTTATTTCTTATTCCTCCCCACTCACCTGAGTACAATCTTATTAAGAAAATCTAGGCTCATATAAAAAAGCACCTCAAAAGGAGGCTCTTTTGTCCTACTTTTGTTTCAATTCGCTGTGTTTCTCATAAAAAACAAAAGGATTAAGGGAGTGAATTTCCTTAATCCGAGAGTCTCTTAAGCCTGACGCTGACCAAAGTCCTTAATCATCTGATCCATTTCTTGTCGACTAGGTGTTGTCAGCATATAAAGGTAATCTCCTTGAAGTTCCGCAAAGGCTGCTGGCATGATTTTTTTAACCTTGAACTGCTGGCTATATTTGTCAAGCAAATCCTCCTCAGAATAGACATAATGAGCATTTGCACGACGGGATGTAGCTAAACAATACTGCGGTTCAAACTCTGACACTGGGAACTCTTCTCCTGCTACAATAGCAGCATATCCACGATAGAGATCCAAAGAGTGAGCAAAGTTATAAACATCAATGGTAAAACCACCTGCAGGACGGTTATTGTACTCAATGGCAATGTAATCGTCCCCCTCACGGAAGAACTCAATATGGAAGAACCGTTCTCTCATACCAAATTCTTTGACGATAGCCTCACCATATTTACGTAATTTGGGATCCATATCCTTGAGAACGTAATAAGAATTGTCCATCTTGTACATCATGAGATCAAGCGGTGTATAGGCGTAGTCAAAGGTTGTTGAGAAGACAATCTTTCCATCCTTGTCCACTAGACCATCAAAGGTACAAATTTCGCTAGAGGTGACAAATTTCTCAAAGAAATAAACAGTTGAATGATCCCACTCATCCTTGAAGTGATTGATATCGTCCTCTGTCTCAAGCTTAAAGGTGGCGGCTGCTCCCACTCCATTATCAGGTTTGGCAATCATTGGAAGGCCGATTTCGTTCACTGCTTGATCAACATCTGCTTCCGTCTTGATAACAGCTCCAGGGACCACAGGGACACCTGCTTTTTTGAAAAGCTTCTTCATTTCAGACTTAAATTTCGTCTTTTTGAGATCCTCTGGTTTGGCACCAAAAACATTGAATTGCTCACGAAGACTTGCATCCAACTCTAACCAATATTCATTGTGGGATTCAATACGGTCAATCGGGCCATGTTTATAAAAGAGAAAAGCAACTGCACGTTTGACTTCATCTATGTTCTCAAGGTTATCTACACGGAAATACTCGGTCAGGCTATTGCGCAAGGGTTCATCCAATTGCTCATATGGTTCTTGGCCAATCCCCAAGACGTTGATTCCTTTATTAGCTAGTTCAATGGTAAACTGTTGAAAGTTTTGAGGATAGTAGGGAGAAATAACAAGGTAATTCATAGGTAACTCCTTTTATAAATAGAGATTTCCAAGGAAATAAGGCATTTGTTTGCGCCACCATTCCCAGTCGTGGGCGACATCGTGTCCCCATTCAGCAAACCAGGCTGGAATTTGTTTCTGGTCAAAGGCTTCTTTAAGCTTGTAGAAGGATGGCAAACCGTCTTGTTCCCAGGCTCCAAGACCCGTACACAGCACAATCTCTGCCTGACGATAACGGTCAATAAACCAGCCGTCGTTCTGGTTCCAGATATAATCTACTGGCGAGTTTTGGTAAATAGCATCGTCATTGTAGTAATCGTCGACAAAGAAACGTGCGTCGTAAACGCCACTGAGAGCTATCACCTTGGTAAAGACATCTGGATGTTGGAGAAAAAAGTTGACTGCATGGTAGGCGCCCATCGAGCAACCTGTCGTCATCATTCCATCAAACCAACCTGTCTTGTGCTTGATAAAAGGAATGGCCTCCTCAATCACATAGCGTTCGTAGGTACGATGCATCTCCGCCTGGTCATGACCATGTTTCCAAGTGGCCAACCAGCTCTCACTGTCTACACTGGATAGGGTAAAGAACTGAACACGGCCTTCCTCGATAAAGGAAGAACAGGCATCAATCATGCCAAAATCATAGTATTCGTTGTGACTACCACCTGATGAAGCAAAAACCACAACTGGAATCCCAGCATGACCATAACGG
Source organism: Streptococcus mitis (assembly GCF_047464945.1). Classification (GTDB taxonomy): domain Bacteria; phylum Bacillota; class Bacilli; order Lactobacillales; family Streptococcaceae; genus Streptococcus; species Streptococcus mitis_EA. The sequence continues at coordinate 466,387 of NZ_JASHAX010000001.1, forward strand.
TTAAGGTACATTTCACGGTTAAGATGGCCACTCCAGTGGCTAAGATGTTCAATATGCATATTTTCTCCTTTCTTACTTTACCAGTTTTCTGCAAAAAATCTCAGACAGTCTGGTAGATTTTCTGACCAAGGGATTTCACTATGGATGGCACCAGACTGAACTTTCAAGATAAGATTATCCAGATGAACTCCCCCTGCTATCAAATCATGGTAATAGCGAAGCGACGAGTCGATATAGGCTTGCTTGATATTGCCAGCCATCAGAGTCTTGTCTGTATCATCCGCTTCTTCCGTTCCCACATAGATGAAGATACGCTGATCAGGTGATAAATTTTGTCGCTCGATATAGCGATTAAAGGCTTCTTGGTGAAGCCAGTTGGCAGATGAAAAGACGCCCAAGCAACCAATTTTGTCTTGGTATTCCAAACCGATAAACTGGGTAATATTGCCTCCTAGCGACGAACCAATCATAGCCGTATGCTGGCGGTCTGCTTTTGTACGATAAGTTTCATCGATAAAAGACTTGACCACCTCCATGACAAACTCGGCATACTCCACACCCTTACCGCCAAATTGCTGTCCTGGGATAGGAGATTCTTGGAACTTCCAAGCCGCATACTCATTCATCCGACCCATACCATCATTATCAATAGCTACGACAATCATGCGACTGATATCAGGATTACGCTTAATAGCTGGGATAATTTTCCATGAATGACCAATGAAAGACTCTTTACTATAAAAAACATTTTGCCCGTCATGAAAGTATACAACAGGATAGGAACGGTCCGTGTCTTTCTCATAATCTTTAGGAAGAAGAACACGTACACGGCGCTCCTTACCAGTGTAAGGAACCTTGAGTTTGTGTTCTTTCATTTTTAGATAAAAGTAGGATTGATTCATTGTCAGAAAACTCTCTATATTCAAAATTTTATCTCATTATATCACATTTATAGAAAAAAAGTCAGTTTTGCTTCCACTTTTGGAATTAAAAACTAACTTTTTCATTTAATTTTCTAAATTCTTTTGGATTTTCTGATTAGAGGAGATTATCAATCAGGTCATCGACTTCATCTTTTTCAACCTGAGGTGTGATCTCAGTAATCATGATTCCAGCCACTGCTCGCTCAACCAAGCCTTCAACATCCATGCGTGCTTCATATTGCTCTGCATTCTTAATCTTAGGATTTGTTTTAGGACGGTCAGGCGCAAAAATGGTACAGCAGTCTTCAAAAGGTTGGATAGAAATTTCAAAGGTATCGATTTCCTGGGCGATGTCAATGATTTCCAACTTGTCCATAGTAACCACAGGACGGATGATGGGAGTGTTGGTAACTGCATTGATAGCCTGCATACTTTCAAGAGTTTGACTGGCTACTTGACCAAGACTTTCCCCATTGATGATAACTAAACCATTTCGTACCTCACGAATACGATCGGTAATCCGCATCATAAAACGACGCGTCAAGGTCATGAGATAGGCTTCTGGCGCTTTGGCTTTGATTTCCTCTTGAATCTCTGTAAAAGGAACTTCGATAAACTGGATATTGCCACCAAACTTGGTCAATTTACGAGTCAAATCCTGCGCTTTCTTGAGGGCGCCTGGACTAGTGTAGGGTGGGCTGGCAAAGTGAACGGCCTCAATATCTACCCCACGTTTAAGAGCTAGATAACCTGCTACAGGTGAGTCAATCCCTCCTGACAACATGAGCATGCCTTTACCAGAACTTCCCACAGGCAAACCACCGGCCCCACGAATAGTTTCATAAGAAATATAAGCAGCTTCCTCACGAATCTCCACCTGAAGATTGATGTCAGGACTTTTCATTTGAGCTTGCACATTTGGAATAGCTTCGAAAACAGCTCCACCAAGGGTTTGATTGAGTTCACGACTATCCAACTCAAAGTTGTGGTCGCTACGCTTGCTAGAAATTTTAAAGGTCATGCCATCCTTGTAGATGTCCTGCATAATCTCTTGGACAGCAGACTTCAGAACTTCTACAGATTTTTCAACCTTATAAACAGGGGAAAAGTTTTGAATTCCAAAAACTTGTTTGAGCGATTCTGCTACTGCTGTGTAATCTGCTCCATTGAGGTAAGCGTGGGCACGATCGCGATCTGCTGTTACCTTAACTTGGGGATAGATAGACAAAACGTCTGAAATATTATTGCGAAGTTTATTGATGAAACGCATACGATTTTTACCCTTGGTTGACAACTCTCCGTAGCGAATCATAATTTCTGAATACTGCATGAATGCTCCTATCTTACTTTTCTAGTTTGATTGTAAATCAATTTTAACTTGGTCAAAAACTGCTCGACCTGACTCATATCATTTTCAAGGTCTAGGCTTAAACGCACAGCTGACTGGGCCTTATCTTTATCCACTCCCATGGCAATCAAGGTGCCTGCAGGTTTACCTGCCTTGGACGAACAAGCAGAGGTTGTTGAAATGAAAATATCATAGTCTTCAAAGGCGTGAACGATGACTTCTCCACGAACACCCTTAATCCCAAAAGTCAGGATATGAGGGGCAAAATCTTCCTCATCTGAAAAGACAAAAATATCTGGATAGTCCAAAAGAGCTTGGCGAATCACTGCCTTCATCTGTCCTGTCTTGCTAGTAAAGAAATCTAGCTTTTCCATAGACAAACGGAGAGCTTTAGCAGTCGCTGCAATCCCTGCCACATTTTCAGTTGTTGAACGATAATCACGCTCCTGACCACCACCTGTTAAAAGAGGCGTAATTTTCTTACCAGACTTGATATAGATAAAACCAACACCACGAACTCCGTGGAACTTGTGACTAGAAAAAGTCGCGAAATCCACTCGTTCTGTCAGATACTTTTCAGTCGGAATCTTGGCAAGTGCCTGAACCGCATCAACGTGGAAGGAAATAGTCGGTTTGTCTGCCAATAGTTTTGAAATAGCCTCAATGGGCTGGATAGAACCGATTTCATTGTTAACTGCCATGATGGAAACGAGGGTCGTATCTGGTCGTATCAAATCTGCTAGCGCCTCAACATCCACAAATCCTTTCTCATTAACTGGAGCAAAATCCACTTCAAAACCTTGAGATGTCAACCAAAGAGCTGATTCCTTGACTGCTGGATGTTCAATGGCTGATACGATGATGTGCTTGCCAAACTGGGCTTTTTCAAAGGCCACACCCTTGATGACCCAGTTATCTCCTTCTGTCCCACCAGATGTAAAGAAGATTTCATCACTTTTCTTACCGATTAAATCTGCAATCTGTTGACGGGAAGCATCTAAAATTCGTGTTGCCTGGTCTCCCAAACGATGGAGACTAGATGGATTTCCTAAAATTTTTGAAGCGACCTGCATATAAGTTTCAAGTGCTTCAGGATAGGGCTTAGTCGTCGCCGAATTATCAAAGTAAATCATGTTTTCTCACGCTTTCTAAAATCACTCCTTCTATTGTATCATGAAACGGAGCTTGCGACAAGAAAGGGCAATTCCTCTTTTTTTAAGATTTTTTTAAAGAAATGCGGTATAATAAATTTTAATTAAAGGAGAGAATGTATGTCTAATTATCGTAGAACTTCAAAACCAAAAACAGAACACATCAAAAAAGGCTTTACAGTCTTTCAAAAAACCGTTGCTACAATCGCTAGTATCCTTGGCTTGATTACCGCAAGTATCACTATCATGAACGCCTTGGATAATAACAAAAATACTAAAAAAGAACCTACGACAAGCCAGACGACAACTATTGTCAAAGAAATTCAAAAAGAATCCCCTAAGGAAAATACTAGTCCCAATAAGGAAAATCACACCACTCAAGAAAAAACACAACAAGAGGAAACACCAAAATCCAGCGTCAAGGAAGAGAAAAAAGAAGAGCAGAAAACAGCAACTCAGGATTCTTCTACTCCTACTCCAAGTAAACCTGCTACTGAAAACGAAAAACAGGTCAATCCGCCAACTTCAGAAAATAAAAGCAATCCTCAGTAAGCACATGATCTAAGAAAAAATCAACTCAAAAAATAAAACTGCGCAGTAACTTCTGTCTTGACCACAATCAAGCTAAAGAGAGACTGTGTTTTTGTATAATTGATGTTTTAGATGCTAGATTCTTGACCAATTTTGTGAGATTCATACTCATAAAGATGAATCCTAGCGATGTTATGACAGTTTATTTATTTCTAACATAAACTCTGCACATGCCAAAAATACTCTCTCATCTGCCCCAAAAGGGAAAATATCCATTTTCTGTTTGACATAAATTCAAAAGCCTTCTTCACGCAGAAGTTAGTAACCCTTTTACATCTGACATAAATAACCTAGTTCAACCACTTCATAGGCATTACTTCCTGTTCTATTCTTATTTCATACTCTTCGAAAATCTCTTCAAACCACGTCAGCATCGCCTTACCGTATATCTGTGACTGACTTCGTCAGTCTTAGCTACAACCTCAAAACAGTGTTTTGAGCAGCTTGTGGCTAGCTTCCTAGTTTGTTCTTTGATTTTCATTGAGTATCAATTATAAACCATGGCATAATAAAACGAGCATATCCAACTGATACATCGCTCGTTTTTTTTTTTGCTATTTTAGAGGTGATTTTTTGCTCAACCTCTTTTTGCTTACTAAAAATTAAAGAATTCCATGGCCTGTTTGAAAAGCAATTCAGTATACTCTGGGTCTTCTTGGGCAATGGTAACCTGCTCTTGAATCATTTCCAAGTCATCTGTTATCATGCCATCAGCTCCCAAATGAACTGATTTATCAAAGGACTCTGAACTATTGATAGTCCAAACGTACAATTTCTGATCGGTATTCCAAAGCTTGTTGACAAAATTTTCATCTAAAGTTGAATACTCCATGGTGTAACCTGTAGCTTTGGTTCTTGGAAAAATACTATTATAAGGTAGGATGAAATAGACTGGAATTTGAGAATCATAGGCTAGCACCTGGTCAATCACATGGTAATCCAAAGATTGCATTTGGTGACCATTTTGCTTAATGATACTTCCATATTTTTCCATAAAACGTTTCATCATATTTGGGCTATCTTTTCGACTAGTTTTAATCTCAATAAGAAGCTTTTGATGCAATTCATTGGCTTTATTGAGATAGTCATCAAAACTGGACACCTTGCTATGATAACCATTTTCTGAAATATCAAGTTTGGTTAATTCTTTCAAAGTTAGATCCTGTGGATTGGCATTAACTCCTGTCAGATTCTTGATATTGGCATCATGCATCATGACAAACTGGCCATCTTTTGTTTCCTGAACATCTGTCTCAACGAAATCTGGAGATAACTGAGCAGTTTTTTCTAGTGATTGGACGGTATTTTGCACACCATTCTTATTAGATACTCCCCTGTGAGAGATAATCAAAGGTTTATTGGCAACTGGAGCTTCTAAATAAACATAACCCTCAAGAGCGAAAAAGATACCAGCACATCCCATCACTCCCCATCTCATCCAGTGGTCTTTCTTTCTCCTTGGTGTGATTTCTAATTCTTCTCCTGTTAAGAAGGAAACAAACTTAATGAGAAAGTAAGTCAAGGCCATATAGTGGAAATTCTTGATTAAAACAAAGTTGATAATTCCCAGCACAAGAGATTCCTTATGGGTCAAACCATCCATCAGTGCCTGACTTGCCAAGATTGGAATCAATAAAAGAATGAAAAATATGTAGGTTTTGACGATAATCCAAAGCAAGTTCCAAATATAAAACCAGGAGTGCTTTCTTGTCTTCTCTAGACTGTATCTGACTGCTTCTTTGACTGTTTTTTTCTCAAATAAAAGCTGAGGTAGGGCAAACATCAAACGTATTGAAATGTAAAACAGCAACAAGGCTAGAACAGTGATTACCAAACCGACCAACCAGTACTTATCTTCTACATAGGCTACTATGAATTCCGGAATGACAATTTTATTAAGGTAATAAATCTTTAAAATCTTTCGAATCAATGGAAAGAGCATCATGACATAAAAGAAAATAAAGGCCATTTTGGAAATCGTCACTTGCCTCATAAACAAGAAACTTTGGCGAAAGACCTTGCGACTGTACTCCAGCAAGGTCCTCCTTTCGTGATAGAGGAGGTGTCGAGCTCCGATAAAGAGAAGTCCTATCTGGTAATAGGCGATCAGTAAATTAACGATTACCAGAATAAATAAATCAAGACTAACAAATGGCGAACCCTTTATAATGGCAAAAATATTGTTGTAAGATAGAAAGAGATAACCTGTCTGACGGAGTAAAAGTCCAGCAATCCAAGAATTGGACGGTAACCAGACAAACTCAATCATCATAAAAGTCAAGAAAAATAGAAAAAGTATTTTATCTAGATTAAAGTATATCTGCTTAAAACCTAGATTTTTAGGTTTTTCAGGTTTCATAGTCACTCCTAGTCAAATAATTGAGACAAATCCAAGCCTCCAAAAGGATTGTTTGATAGGCTACTTTCTGTCCATAATAATTCTCTAGCTTTATCCGACTCTAGAAAGTACTCGTAAACACGCGCCGTCATTCGAGCATCCTCTAAGCTATTATGAGACTGACCTTGAAATCCAAGAAATGAGGCAACAGTTTGCAATTTGAGATTGGCAATACCGTGTAAATCCGAACTCCGACGTTCAAAGGCTTCATCATACAAGTCCACCTTATACTGCAGGCTGTAGTCTAAACCATGCTCTGCTAGAATAGGCAAATCACTTTTAGCAGCATTGTAGCCTACCATGGGTAAAGAACCCACAAACTCTTGGAAATCTTTTATAACTTTCTCCACAGGAGGAGCATCTTTTAAGGTCTCAGCTGTAATCCCAGTCAAACCATTGATAAAACTCTTTAGAGGCACACTGGTATGGACATAGGAATCATAGGCATCGATTTCCTGACCATCTCTAAAACTCACTGCCGATACTTGAATCAAGTGTGTTTGCCCTTCATGCTGATTAAATTCTAAATCGAAAGCAATGTAATCTTCTAATCGTTCCATTCTATACCTCTCCTATACTGTTATTTTATACTCTTCGAAAATCTCTTCAAACCATGTCAACGTCGCCTTGCCGTAGATATATGTAACTGACTTCGTCAGTCTTATCTACAACCTCAAAGCAGTGCTTTGAGCAGCCTGCGGCTAGTTTCCTAGTTTGCTCTTTGATTTTCATTGAGTATTACTTGAGCAACTATACTATTTAGAAACAAAAGAAGCCATCAGGTTAGCATTTAACCTAAACAGCTCCTTGATTATCCTCCAAATAAACGAGCAAAAAAGCCTTTCTTAGTTGATTGGACTTCTTCTTTTGCTTGGTCCAGCTCTAGCTTAAGGTTTTCTTGATCCTTCATGGCTTGAAGGGTCAATTGTTGCTGCTGATCGAGTTGTTTGTCTTTCTCAGCAATCTGACGGTCTTTGATACGCATCTGCTCGTCTTTTTCTGATAACTGACGATCCTTGGCTTTTAATTGTTCATAAAGACGAAGAATTTCTGCGTTCTTCTCATCAACCAGAATCTCCATCAACTCACGTTGCTTGACATCCTCACTGACAGGCTCATCTTCAAAAATCGTTTTTTTATAGATTTCTTCTAGCTTAATCAAGCCACTTCTGGTAACGACTGTTACCCCTTTGTCATTTTTATCTGTGTCTTCTTCTGGTAATTCTTTGACACGGTTATTGATTGCTTGGCGAGATAATCCTAAGACCTCTGCAATCTCACTGACGGTCATTTCAATACTCATAATATCCTCTGAAACGTTTTCTAGCTTTTCTTTACTTAAATCTTATCATAAGCTAGAAAAACTGTCAAATTTTCGCTTAATTTAAGGCCTTCAAAAAGGCTAATAAGACTTGAGCAGAGCGACGTCCAGCTTCAATAATAAACTCATCAAAAGAGATGTTTGCTTCATGGTTGGCATTGTCACTCATAGCTCGGATGACTAAAACTGGAAGATTAAGAGCATGCGCTGCCTGAGCAATCGCTGCCCCCTCCATCTCAACAGCCAAAACATCTGGAAAATGAGACTTAATCGCTTCTATCTTGTCATTTCCTGCAACAAAACTATCTCCTGTAGCAATCAAACCAAGATGCCAGTTTTGATCCAATTGAGATAAACTCTCTTGGATTTTGGCAACAAAGGTTTTGTCTGATTCGAAATAAAGCGGTTGTTGCGCCATTTGTCCATAAGCATAGCCAAAAGCTGTGACATCCACGTCATGATAGGCTAATTTGTCAGCAATCACAACATCCCCAACAGCGATACCCTCTGCTACTGCTCCAGCAGATCCCGTATTAATTAGAGCATCCACTTGGAAATGATCAGCCAAAATCGCCACACTCATAGCAGACATGACCTTACCAATTCCACTTTCTACAAGAACGACTTCATGAGAGGCAATGGTGCCTGTATGATAGGTATTCCCTAAAACAACTTGCTCCTGGGCATTGTCTAAATGCTGGACCAGATACACCAGTTCTTCTGGCATGGCCGCAATAATTCCTATTTTCATTTCAATTCCTTTTCTATTACAAAAGTTTCATTGCTAAGACAAGCAAAATCAAGAGAAAGATGATTGCAAATAAGATTTTATTCAGTTTAGAATTGAAGACATTTCTCTTGGTATTTTCAATGCGACGACTTTTATGAATAGATGGTTCAACCTGAATCTTCAAGGTTTCCTGACTAAAGCCATGTCCCTTAGGATTGGCATAACCAAAACGGGAAGAAGAGGTTGGTAAAATCTTAGTCTCCTCATTATCGTCTAGCAAAGGAGGACCTGAAATTTTTTCGCCTCTATTAGCTCTTTCAATCATTTCATCCGTTAATAAAGGTTTACCCATACTGACCTCCTCTATTTTTTGTGCAATTCCCAATACTGTACAGCCATAATTGTCTTGGCATCACAGATATGACCTGATTGGATTAATTCCTTGGCTTCTTCTAAGCTCACTTCAAGGACTTCCAAGGTTTCATCCTCATCCTGCGGACGTGGATTTTCCACTTTTGTCAAATCGCTTGCTAGGTATAGTTTTAACTTCTCATTACAAAAGCCAATAGCTGAGTAAAAATCATACAAGAGTTCTAACTTCCCTGTATAAGCTGTTTCTTCCTCTAATTCACGAAGGGCTGCTGCGACAGGGTCTGTATTTTCTCCTACTTCCAATTTTCCAGCTGGAATTTCGTAAGAGACAGCCTCAATAGCTTTGCGGTACTGCTTGACCAAGATGAGTTTTTGCTCATCCGTTACTGCTAAAACACAGACAGCTCCATTGTGGAAAATCAAATCCCGTTGGGCAGTTCCCTTGCCTTCCGGTAATTCAACCTGATCTTGAACCAGTTTAAAAATTGGGCCTTGATAGATTTCTTTTCGACTAAGCGTTTTTTCTTCAAATTCCATGACAGACTCCTACTGATTCTTAGGATGATGAGGAAGACGTGTTGCATATTCGTCTTTGTTGACCTGACGTCCGCGACCAATAGCAATAGCATCTGCTGGAACGTCTTTGGTAATAGTTGAACCAGCACCAACGAGGGAATTGTCACCAAGTTCTACTGGGGCAATAATGGTTGAATTTGAACCAACAAAGACATTGTTACCGATGACTGTCTTGTATTTGTTTTTGCCGTCATAGTTGACTGTAATGGTTCCTGCACCAAAATTAACATGACTACCCACTTCACAGTTTCCGATATAGGTCAAATGACCAGCCTTGGTATTCTCACCGATAGAAGAACCTTTCACCTCAACAAAGTTACCAATATGAACTTGGGCAGCTAGACTTGAACCTGGACGAATGTGGGCATAAGGTCCAACAGTTACGCCGTCAGCAACACTACTTTCCTCAATCATAGAATTGGTAATGATCGCTCCTGCTCCGATAGTGCTGTCCACTACATAAGTACCGTTTGTCAAAACAGTCTCAGCACCAATTTTCGTTTGCCCTTTCAAGGTAACATTGGCTTCGATTTGAACTTCCGGAGCAATCTCAACATCAATATCGATATAAGTTGCTTCTGGGTTGACAAAGCTAACACCGTTGACCATGTGTTTGTGATTGATGCGGCGACGCATAACCGACTCAGCAGTCGCAAGAGCCACACGGTCATTTACCCCAAGACTTTCATCAAAATCTTTCAAAGTATAGGCACCAACTTTTTCACCAGCTTCACGGAAAATGCCAATGACATCTGTGATATAGTATTCTCCTTGAGCATTATTGGTATTGATATTTTTCAAAGCCTCAAACAAACGCTCGTTGTCAAAGACATATGTTCCAGTGTTGATTTCCTTGATTTGTTTTTCAAAATCTGTGGCATCCTTTTGCTCAACAATGCGAAGAACCTCAGCATTGTCATTACGAACAATTCGTCCATAGCCGAAAGGATTATCTGTTTCAGCAGTCAAGATAGTCGCCACATTTTTATGATTGATGTGGAAATCAATCAAGTTTTTCAGGCTTTCACCAGTGATTAAAGGAGTATCTCCTGCGATGACCAAGGTGTGCCCTGACAAACCTTCTAAGATAGGCTCTGTCATCATAACTGCATGGCCAGTCCCTAACTGTTCAGATTGAGTCACAAATTCTGTCTGTCCAGCCAAGACCTGCTCAACCAATTCTGCCTTGTGTCCCACAACTGTTACTGTCTTTTCAGGTTGGATAGCTCCCACGCTACGGAAAACATGTTCCAACATAGAAATACCCGCAACCTTGTGCAACACTTTTGGCAAATCAGATTTCATGCGAGTCCCTTTACCCGCTGCTAAAATAATGGCATAATTTGACATAATCTTCTCTTTTCTCTAGAAATTCCCTTTTATTATACCATATTTCAAATCATTCCGCGCTCTTGAATGAAAAAATGCTCTAAAGTCTCTTCTTTAACCCATTTTTTTTGATTTTTTTTCATTTTTAGGGTAAAATTATGAGATATGAGAAAACAAATTCATCCGCTTATTTTATTTGGTTTTTTTGGGATTATAATTTTCATTTTAATCCTGAATCGCCCTCGTTTTGAAGATCATCCTGTAAAAACAAAATCCAATATCGCCCAAGTAGAATCGCAAGCACTACATAATATAGATAAACCGGTGATTGATGTTTCTGGTTGGCAACGGCCTGAAGAAATTAATTACGATACTCTCTCCCAAAACATTTCAGGAGCTATTGTTCGTGTTCACAGCGGAGCTCAGTCTTCAAAAGAAAACGATGCTTCCTTTGTTAATGGGGTAGATAAGGCCTTTAAAACCCATATTACCGAGTTTCAAAAACGAAATGTCCCAGTTGGTGTCTATGCCTATGTAGCTGGAAAAAGTGTCCAAGAAATGGAAAAGGCTGCTGAAGTTTTTTATAACGCTTCATCGCCATACAGCCCTAGCTACTATTGGCTAGATGTGGAAGATAAAACCATGTCCAATATGAACGAAGGTGTTGAAGCCTTTCGTGCAAAACTAGAATCACTAGGTGCAAAAAATATCGGCATCTACGTTGGGGTCTACTTCATGGAAGAACACAGTATTGATACGGACAAGTTTACGTCTGTTTGGATTCCTTCCTATGGTTCAAATACTGGATTTTTCGAAAGCAAACCTAATACGGACTTAGATTACGACATCCACCAATACACATCTAAAGGAAAAATTGCTGGCTTTGACCACGATTTGGATATAAACGTTATCTCTCCCTTAAAGAACAAAGAAGAAACCTTTAGAAAACTCTTTTTAAAACCTTAAAAGCATTTGTTTAGCATTTGCTTTTTCTTTTTGTGTTTGATTGTGATACAATATAGTAAGGATTTTTTGAAATAGAAATAGTTGGAGGAAAAATATGCTCTCATGGTTAGCACGCCTTATTAAAGGGATTGTAATTGCTCTTGGATTTATCCTACCGGGAATTTCCGGAGGGGTTTTAGCAGCAATCTTAGGAATTTACGAACGGATGATTGGCTTTCTGGCCCACCCCTTTAAGGACTTTAAAGAAAATGTTTTGTACTTTATTCCAGTTGCCATCGGTATGATTCTGGGAATCGGCTTATTTTCTTACCCGATTGAATACCTGCTTGAAAATTATCAGGTCTTTGTCTTATGGAGCTTTGCGGGGGCTATCATTGGTACTGTTCCTAGCCTTCTCAAAGAATCAACTCGAGAATCTGACCGAGACAAGATTGATTTAGCTTGGTTCTGGACGACCTTTATTATTTCTGGATTAGGACTCTATGCCTTAAATTTTGTTGTTGGAACCTTAAGCGCCAGCTTTCTTAACTTCGTCCTAGCAGGTGCACTACTGGCTCTTGGCGTATTGGTACCTGGCCTCAGTCCATCAAATCTACTTTTAATTTTGGGACTCTATGCTCCTATGTTGACTGGTTTTAAAACCTTTGACCTCTTGGGAACTTTCTTCCCGATTGGAATCGGAGCAGGCGCAACTCTCATCATTTTTTCAAAATTGATGGATTATGCCTTAAATAACTACCACTCACGCGTCTATCATTTCATCATTGGAATCGTCTTATCAAGTACTCTTTTGATCTTGATTCCAAATGCAGGAAACGCTGAAAGTATCCAATACACAGGTCTTTCACTTGTTGGCTATGTCATCATCGCCTTCTTCTTTGCACTGGGAATCTGGCTTGGTATTTGGATGAGCCAATTGGAGGATAAGTATAAATAATGGCAAAAAAAGTTAAAGTCAAAAAAACATTAGTAGAACAAATCCTGTCTAAAGCAGGTATCCAACATCAGGGGATTCAAATCAATGCCCTGGAAGGAGAGCTTCCTCAAGGTTATGAACGAGATCAGATTTTCAAAACCTTGGCTCTTTTGGGAGATAAAACAGGACCGATTATCGGAATTGTCCCTATCACTCAACACTTGTCGGAAAAGAAACTAGCCAAAATTTCTGGCAATAAAAAAGTGAGTATGATTCCACAAAAGGACTTGGAAAAAACAACTGGTTACATTCATGGAGCAAATAATCCTGTCGGAATTCGTCAAAAACATAATTATCCCATTTTTATCGATAAAATTGCTCTAGACTTTGATCAAATGATTGTCTCTGCTGGGGAAGTTGGTCACAGCATTATCGTCGCTCCACAAGACTTGGCTAACTTTGTAAAAGCTGACTTTGCAGATATCTTGGAGGACAGCAAGTAATGAAACTCTACTTTGTCCGCCACGGTCGTACTGTCTGGAACCAAGAAGGTCGTTTTCAAGGTGCTAGTGGAGATTCTCCCCTTCTTCCTGAATCCATTGAAATCCTAAAACGTCTCGGCCAGTATCTCAAAGATATTCCTTTTGATCAGATATATTCAAGTGATTTACCTCGAGCGGTCAAATCTGCTGAAATTATCCAAAGTCAACTCCAGAGCCCCTGTCCTTTAGAAAGTGTTTCTAATCTTCGTGAATGGCAACTGGGGAAATTAGAAGGTTTGAAAATCGCAACCTTGGAAGCTATTTACCCACAACAAATCCAGGCTTTCCGATCTAATCTTGCTCAATTTGACACTCAAATGTTTGGCGCCGAATCCCTCTATAGCACAACACAACGGACCATCCAATTTATCAAATCATTAAAAGATAGTCCAGCTGAGCGTATTCTAATTGTCGGTCACGGTGCTAATCTTACTGCCAGTCTTCGTACTCTTCTAGGATATAAAGAACCACTTCTTCGTAAAGATGGCGGTCTAGCAAATGCCAGCCTGACAATTTTGGAAACCCATGATTTTCAAACATTTACTCTCGATACTTGGAATGATACTTCCTATCAATAACAGAACTTGATTTTAGCGTCAAGTTCTTTTTAGTTTTGAAAGATTATCCGTGAATTTCTTGGATATTTATGATAAAATGGGAGTATCGCAAAAAATGACTCATCGTATTCAATTTTGAGTAAAACTAGGAGGATCCCATGTCAACAGAACATATGGAAGAACTAAATGACCAGCAGATCGTTCGCCGTGAAAAAATGGCTGCGCTCCGTGAACAAGGAATCGATCCCTTTGGAAAACGCTTTGAACGTACTGCAAATTCACAAGAATTAAAAGATAAATTTGCTGACCTCGATAAAGAACAATTACACGATAAAAACGAAACAGCTACTATCGCAGGACGCTTGGTAACCAAACGTGGTAAAGGTAAAGTTGGATTTGCCCACCTTCAAGACCGCGAAGGTCAAATCCAGATCTACGTTCGTAAGGATGCTGTCGGTGAAGAAAACTACGAAATCTTCAAAAAAGCAGACCTTGGTGACTTCCTTGGTGTCGAAGGTGAAGTAATGCGTACAGATATGGGAGAACTCTCTATCAAGGCAACCCACATTACACACTTGTCTAAGGCTCTCCGTCCTCTTCCAGAGAAATTCCACGGTTTGACAGACGTTGAAACAATTTACCGTAAACGTTACCTAGACTTGATTTCTAACCGTGAAAGCTTTGAACGCTTTGTCACTCGTTCAAAAATCATCTCTGAAATCCGTCGTTATCTTGACCAAAAAGGTTTCCTTGAAGTGGAAACACCTGTGCTTCACAACGAGGCTGGTGGTGCTTCTGCCCGTCCATTTATTACCCACCACAATGCCCAAAACATTGACATGGTGCTTCGTATCGCGACTGAGCTTCACTTGAAACGCCTTATCGTGGGTGGTATGGAACGTGTCTATGAAATTGGCCGTATCTTCCGTAACGAAGGAATGGATGCTACTCACAACCCTGAGTTCACTTCTATCGAAGTTTACCAAGCTTATGCTGACTTCCAAGACATCATGGACTTGACGGAAGGCATTATCCAACATGCTGCTAAATCAGTCAAAGGCGATGGTCCAGTTAACTATCAAGGTACTGAAATCAAGATTAACGAACCATTTAAGCGTGTTCACATGGTGGATGCTATCAAAGAAATTACTGGTGTAGATTTCTGGAAAGACATGACTTTCGAGGAAGCCAAAGCTATCGCTGCTGAGAAGAAAGTTCCAGTTGAGAAACACTATACTGAAGTTGGCCACATCATCAATGCCTTCTTTGAAGAGTTTGTTGAAGAAACCTTGATCCAACCAACCTTTGTCTATGGACATCCAGTAGCTGTATCTCCACTGGCTAAAAAGAACCCTGAAGACGAGCGCTTTACTGACCGTTTTGAACTCTTCATCATGACTAAGGAGTACGGTAATGCCTTTACTGAGCTCAACGACCCAATCGATCAACTTAGTCGTTTTGAAGCCCAAGCTAAAGCTAAAGAACTTGGTGATGATGAAGCGACAGGTATCGACTACGACTACATTGAAGCCCTTGAATATGGTATGCCACCAACTGGTGGTTTGGGAATCGGTATCGACCGTCTCTGCATGCTCCTCACTGATACAACTACTATCCGAGATGTATTGCTCTTCCCAACAATGAAATAAATTCTTATCCTCTGGCTCTTGTCAGAGGATTTTTTGATGCAAAAAGAGACTGAGTAAAAACTCAATCTCTACTTTTCACTTCTTTGGTTGCTACATCTTCTCCAAACCATTTATGGCTAATCTCTTGGAACTTTCCTTCTTGGTATAGTTCAATAAAGGCTTGGTTTAAAGCTTGTAGTAATCTTTTGTCAGCTGGTCTAACTCCGACTGCAAAAGATTCACTTTCAAATCCAGCTGAAAAAACATTATAGTCATTTAATATTCCTTCAGACTGAAGATAATAATTAGCATACACTCGGTCAATCAACAAGGCATCAATACGGTCATTTTTTAAGTCAATCAAGGCTTCATTGAAACTCTGGTATTGATTGGCCTTCTTGTCTTTTACACGATTTTTCAGTAAATCTGGCTGGGCTTCAAAGTCTAGATAACCAGAGGATCCGGCTTGGGCTCCCAAGGTCTTATCATTCATATCCTCTACTGAACGAATTTGCTGACTTTTCTTCGCAACCAGAACCTGCTGATTTTCCATATAAGGAATGCTAAAGGCAACCTTCTCTCGGCGTTCATCAGTGGCAGAATAGCCATTCCAGATGGCATCAATGGTCCCATTTTGCAGTTCCGTCTCCTTCATATCCCAGTCAATTGGCTGAAATTGAATCTTAAAACCTAATTTTTCAGAGACTGCTTGTGCTAAATCAATATCAAATCCTGTATATTGACCATTCTTTTCTTCAAAACCCATGGGAACAAAGGTATTGTCAAAACCAATAGTAATCGTTCCCTGCTCTTGATACTTATCCCAGTTATCCTGCTTTGGATCGCTAGCCTTCTGAGTACAAGCTGTTAAAAAAAGAGTCAGGAGAGAAACCAATACTAAAGCAATTTTCTTATTAGTCATTGGCACCTCCTACTTAGGCTCAACCTTGAGAATCTGATCTGCGATATTTTCAGCGAACTGTAAATCGTGGGTAACGACAATCTGCGTCATACCAAGTTCCCTATTTTGCAAGATTAGTTTTTCCACTTCCAAGCGCAATTCTGGATCAAGTGCAGAAGTTGGTTCATCGTAGCCAATGATTTCTGGGTCAATCATCATAGCACGCGCCAAAGCTACCCTCTGCTTTTGCCCACCTGATAATGAGAATGGATAGGCGTCTGTGTGCCCTGCCAGTCCCAATTGCTCCAAGAGACCTCGCGCCTTCTGCTCAGCCTCATCCTGCTTCATTCCCATTGTTTTCACAGGCGATAAGGTCAAATTGTCCAGAACTGATAAATGAGGGAAAAGTTGAAAATCTTGGAATACAAATCCTAGTAGATTGCGCTTCTCCAATTCATCCAGTTCTAAAGGTTCTTCATTATAAAAGATTTGCCCTGAATCAATAGTTTCAAGACCCGCAAGCATACGTAAGAGAGTTGTTTTACCTCCACCAGAAGGCCCAACGATAGCCAGGATTTGCTTTTCAGGAATTTTTAGACTGAAATTGGATAAAATTTGCTTTTCACCAAATCCCTTATTGATATTTCGTAATTCTAACATGGCAACCTCCTATCTATAATAACTGTACTTCTTCTCAACTTTTTTGGCAAGAATGGTCACAATCCCAATCAAAATCAAGTAAATAGCACCTGCCAAGAACATCGGAACCAGGCTAGCATCACGGTTGGCAGCTGTTCGACTAGCCAAGATAAGATCTGAAATTCCTAGAGCATAGACCAGAGAAGTATCCTTGACCAAACTCATAACCTCATTAAAGACACTAGGAAGAACAATCTTGGTCACTTGAGGCAAAATAATATAGCGCACTGTGTCAAAGGGACTAAACTTCAAGACTTTGGCAGCCTCATATTGACCTTTAGGAATGGTATCAATTCCCCCACGAAAGATTTCAGCAAAGTAAGCCGCATAATTCAACACAAAGGCAATGATAGCCGCAGGAAGACGGTCCAAACGAATCCCAATACTTGGCAGCACATAATAGATAAAGATTAATTGCAAGAGCAAGGGTGTGCCTCGCATGATCCAGATATAAATGTTAATCAGATGATGGAGGAGCTTCCAATGGACTTGCAAGGCAAAGGCAATCAAAACGCCCAAGGGAATAGAAAAAATCAAGACCAGTGCAAAAACCTGTAAAGTCATGCTTGCACCGCTCAATAAACTCGGTAATATCTCAAACAAATAAGACATACTGACACCTCCTAAAAATAATTGCTCCTATTATAGCATAAATAAACTAAATAACCAACTATTTTTGTAAAAAAATTCTTTTTCAATAGAAAAAATACAGTGTCTTGAAGCTAGAATAGGACAACACGACTTATAAAGCCTTGTTAGTCATTTGATTTGAATTTCCTAGTCTATTTGTTTATATTCCATTTCAATATATTATAATTTATAAGTGAAAAGAAAGGACAAATTTTGCCCTTTCTCGATCTTAGCTTCTATTTGTTATAGTTAACTTGACTGATAATTGGAGTTTTATCTTACGTATTTAAGATGGATTTTCCTTTTTAGTTCGTGCTAATCTCAGAGCACGATTTGGATTGAGACGATTAAACAGTTCTTCCAATTTCTTTTCATTCCAAACGTCTGCGGCGGAAACGAAATTGCCATCCGCATCTCGGAAAGATATCGGTTTATCTCCCATACTAGTCTCCTAGTCTACAAATTCAAATTCAAATTTACCAATGCGGACCAAATCCCCATCCTTAGCACCACGCGCACGAAGAGATTCATCAACTCCCATACCACGAAGCTGACGGGCAAATTTCATGACTGATTCGTCACGATCAAAGTTGGTCATATTAAAGAGTTTCATCAGTTTTTCACCAGAAAGTACCCATGTAGCATCGTCATCACGACTAATTTCAAAAGCTTTTTCTTCCTCGTCAAATCCGTAGTAAGCTTCTTCTTCCATATCTGACTCGTCGTAGAGCAAGAATTCTGGTGTCTTGTCTAACAATTCAGCTGTAGCATCCAAAAGCGTAGCCAAACCTTGCTTGGTCAATCCGGAAATTGGGAAGATAGGTGGTAACTCTTCAAATTCATCGTAGTTTTCAGCCAATTTTTTCTTAAATTCTTTAAGATTTTCTTGACTCTCAGGCATGTCCATTTTGTTGGCTACGATAATCTGTGGACGCTCCATGAGACGGAGATTATATGACTCCAACTCCTTGTTAATGGCAAGATAATCCTCATAAGGATCACGACCTTCACTAGCTGACATATCAATGATATGGAGGATAACACGTGTACGCTCGATGTGGCGGAGGAACTGAGTTCCCAAACCAACACCTTGACTAGCGCCTTCAATCAAACCTGGTAGATCGGCTACTGCAAAGGATTCACCTGATTGGGTACGAACCATACCTAGATTTGGCACAATGGTCGTAAAGTGGTAGGCACCAATTTTAGGTTTAGCTGAGGTAATAACACTTAAAAGTGTTGATTTCCCTACAGATGGGAAACCTACTAAACCGACATCTGCCAAGATTTTTAGTTCCAATTGTAACTCACGTTCCTGACCTGGTTCTCCATTTTCAGAGATTTCCGGTGCAGGATTTTTTGGTGTCGCAAAGCGGATGTTTCCACGTCCACCACGACCACCATGGGCAACGATAAATTCTTGACCATGTTCAATCAAATCTGTCAAAACCTTGCCAGTCTCTGCATCACGAACAGTCGTACCTTGTGGTACTCGAACTCTAAGGTCTTCAGCACCACGACCATGCATCCCTTTGGTCATTCCTTTCTCACCAGAATCAGCCTTGAAATGGCGATTATAGCGGAAATCCATGAGGGTACGTAGACCTTCATCTACAACGAAGACGACATTGCCTCCACGACCACCATCACCACCCCAAGGACCACCATTAGGGACATATTTTTCACGGCGAAAGGCAACCATGCCATCACCACCATTACCAGCCTTGACCTTGATCTTAGCTGTATCTAAAAACATACTCATTTTTTCTTCTCACTTTAAAAAAGGGCTGGGAAATCCCAGTCACTAAATTTTCTTGAATCTATTTTATAGATTACTGAGGGCACCAATTGCAGTTGCAAAAATTCCCAATAAACTTGCTACTAGCATGATAATCACGATAAACAAGGTTATTTTCTCAAACATAGTTTTTTTACGATTTCCATTATCTCCAAATGCCATTTTTATCTCCTTCATTACATTCTATTTTCTATTATCTTAGCATGAATTCAGCTAGTTTTCAATAGTCACTTGCTACTGGCGCAATAATCCATAAAATGATATAAGCTACAACTCCTGCTCCATAACAAAAAGCAAGAACACCCCATATTACGCGAACAATAGTAGGATCCATATCAAAATAATGGGCTACCCCAGCACAAACACCAGCAATCTTTTTATCACGACCGCTTCTCATTAATTGTTTTTTCATACTGTTCCTCTTTCTATTCTTCATGGTCTTTCCAATAATCTCTTATGCTGATCAACTGTGTTTTTGAAGCCTTCAGCATGCGTCTAGAGCCTTTTACCGGTACAGCGACCACCTTTTGCGGAAGATACAAAACTGTCTTAAAGATACGCTGACTGACCGTATCATCTTTAGCTAAATCTTTCTGGAAATTATTTGAAATAATAGCATCAAGATAAAACTCATGCACTCGTTTCCCAAAGTTCTCAGCTGAAATCTCGTACAATTTCTCTGATAAGGTATGCTCATTCATATCTGGCGTTGCAATCAAGGCCTCTAAAATAGCTCCAGCCAAATC
Source organism: Streptococcus mitis (assembly GCF_047464945.1). Lineage (GTDB taxonomy): Bacteria > Bacillota > Bacilli > Lactobacillales > Streptococcaceae > Streptococcus > Streptococcus mitis_EA. Next base: position 486,509 of record NZ_JASHAX010000001.1, read on the forward strand.
ATGTTCACCGTAATACAAGGTTCCAAACATTTTATCACTGATCAGATTGTCCAGATAAGGATTTCCATGAGCAATGACAGGCGTCCCACTAGCCAAACTTTCCAAGTAGGTCAAACCCTGCGTTTCACTTGTCGATGCCGAGATGAAGAAATCTGCCGCCTTATAATAAAGAGCTGTCTCACTAGGAGCAATCATCCCTGTAAAGACAACAGAGTCTTGAATCTCTAGTTTCTGGGCTTGCTCTTTGAGGTCATCCAGATAAGGACCGTCCCCAGCTACCACCAGTTTAACCTTGTCTTCTTCTTTCAGAACTTCTGCAAAGGCTGCTAGTACTGCTTGAATATTTTTTTCATAGGAAATTCTCGAAAGACTCAGCAACATCTTTTCATCATCTTGAATCCCTAGTTTACTACGCAGTTCTTTCAGATTTTCTTTCTTGATTTCTGGACGCTCAAATTTGGCTAATTCAATTCCAGTTGGAATGACCCGCTTTTCAACCTTGACCTTATAGTCAGATAGCAAGTCACGGACAATCTCACTCGGACAAATCACCCCATCCACATCATGCAAGAAACCTCTAACCAGATACTTGACCATACTAGGACGAATCAACATCCCCTTAGCAATATAATGCACATAGTCTTCGTACTGGGTGTGATAGGTATGGATGACTGGAATCTTCAATTCACGCGCAATCCAAATTCCCAACAAGCCAAGAGAAAATTCTGTCTGAGTATGGATAATATCCAGTTGATATTGTTTAGCAATTTCAAGCGCCTTGCTGAATCCTCGATAGGCAAAGCGGCGATCCTTAAAAGCAAAGAAGGGAACACTTGGAATGCGGATAATTTGCCAATCTTCATAACGATTGACATCCTTATCTGTCGTCGTAAAGATAAAAACAGCATGTCCCTGCTTTTCAAGTTCGGTTTTCAAGGTTCGAATACTGGTCGCAACACCTGAAACCTGAGGAAAATAGGTATCTGTAAATAAACCAATTCGCATAGATTACCTCACTTTTTACTTTCTCCCTAAAGCGGCTTGTTTCTCATAAAAGTCCAACCAGATTTGTAACAGATGCTCTTCTGAATACTCTCTAGAAATATTCTTAGCCTTTTCTTTAAGATCGTTTAAGGCAGCAGGATTGGCTTGGTATTCCAAAATAGCTTCTTTCATCTCTTCTCTATCTGCTGTCGCCCGATAATTTCCCTCCAAAATTACCTTATAGAGATCCAAATCACGCAACATAATCGGAGCTTCACAACTAGCAGCCTCTAAAATAGTCATAGGGAAAAGCTCATTATAACTAGGAAGCAAGAAAAGATCCGCTAGGGCATACAACTCGCGCATCCGCTCTGGTGAGACAATACCTGGAAAAATCAAATTTTTAGGAGGATTTTCCATCATTTTCTTGTAGCGTTCATAACCATCTGTCATACCACCAAAAGAGAAACCACCGGCCCAGATAAAGGTAATATGAGGCAATTCCTCAGCCAGACGGATAAAATCGTCAATCCCTTTGCGTTTCTGAACTTGACCAGCACCTACTACGATAAACTGATTGTCACTAAGACCTAGCTCTGTACGCAGTCTCGCTACCTCTTCTTGCGGAAGAGGATGCCATTTTTCCTTGTTGACAAAGTTAGGGATGTAGGTCACTTTTTCACGTGGAATACCAGCTGCGACCAAATCCTCGATAAACATAGGATTGACCACCACCAAATGCTCCATCCGGTTGTAAAAAGAAAATACATAGCGTTTCACAATTCCCTTTAAGAAAAATGGAATTTTCAAACTCCCCTCAAGTGTATCAGGCAAGAAGTGCACATAGCCAATTTTCCTTCCTGAGCGTTTCTTTTGAAATGTTGATAAATAATAGGGGAAATCAATTGTATGAAAGTGAGTCACATCTGCCTCTATTGGAAGATTTTCAGTAACAATCAATTGGTCCTTGGCATCACGGTGAAGAAGACGAACTAATTCACGATAAGCACCTGAAACTCCTTGTCCTGCTACTTTCTCACTTGAACTCAACATATTGATGCGTAATTTCTTTTTTTCCATAACTACTATTATATCATTTTCTTTGAATAAAATCAGCAAAAGAAAGGAGAGACTAGAGGAAAAGAGGGGGAAATTTCCTCACTTTTCCAACGGTCTCTCACATGTTTTTATATGTTTATTTAATTCCTAGGGCAATGCGTGCATAGCGACTCATTTTTTCAACTGTCCAGGCTGGATACCAAACTAATTTAACCTCAGTATCCGTTACTTCTGGCACCTCTGTCATGGCATCATAAATCTGGTCAGTCAAAAGGTCTGCCAAGGGACAACCCATAGTTGTCAACGTCATATCAATCTCTGTTTGCCCTGTGTCGCCATCGAAACGAATCTCATAAATCAAACCAAGATTAACAATATCGATTCCCAACTCAGGGTCGATGACTTCTTCCAAGGCTGTTAAAATCCGTGTTTTGATATTTTCAATTTGCTCTTCTGTATAAGCCATATTTTCCTCACTCTTAGTCTTCAATAAAATCACGAAGCGGTTTGCTGCGACTTGGTTGGCGTAGTTTTCTCAAAGCCTTGGCTTCAATCTGACGGATACGCTCACGGGTTACGTTAAAGACTTTCCCCACATCTTCAAGGGTGCGCATTTTTCCATCATCTAGGCCGAAACGTAGTCGCAGAACATTTTCTTCACGGTCTGTAAGAGTATCCAAGACCTCATCCAACTGCTCACGCAAAACGATACGAGTTGTATAGTCCACTGGATTTTCAATCACTTCATCTTCGATAAAGTCCCCAAGATGGCTATCATCCTCTTCACCAATTGGAGTTTCAAGAGATACTGGTTCTTGAGCAATCTTCAAGATTTCACGAACCTTGTCAGGGGTCATATCCATACGTTCAGCGATTTGTTCTGGTGTCGGATCTTGTCCCAATTCTTGAAGGAGATTCCGCTGTTCACGAACCAATTTATTGATAGTTTCAACCATGTGAACTGGGATACGGATGGTACGAGCTTGATCAGCGATGGCACGAGTGATAGCCTGACGAATCCACCAAGTTGCATAAGTTGAGAACTTGAACCCTTTAGAATAGTCAAACTTGTCAACCGCCTTCATCAAGCCCATATTTCCTTCTTGAATCAAGTCAAGGAACTGCATACCGCGTCCAACATAGCGTTTGGCAATGGAAACAACCAAACGAAGGTTGGCTTCCGCAAGGCGTTGTTTGGCTTCGATATCGCCAGCTTCAACTGCTAGTGCTAATTCTTTTTCCTCTTCATTGGTCAAGAGAGGAACGACCCCGATTTCTTTCAAGTACATACGGACAGGGTCATTAACCTTAGCAGAAGTTGAACCAATTAAGTCCTCATCGCTGAGTTCTGGCTCTTCTTCAGCACTAAGAACACGTGCACTTGGGTTTCCTTCATTATCTGTGATAGAAATTCCTGCATCTTGAATCCGTTGCAAGAGATCTTCAATCCCATCAGCGTCCAAGGTAAAAGGAACGACAAGACTAGCATTGATTTCATCATCTGTTGCTGTCCCTTTTTGCTTATGATTACGGATAAATTCTGCTACTTGTACGTCAAATGTTGTTACTTCTTTTTGTTTTGTTACCATTATTACTCCATTCTTCTCTTTTGGGAAATTAAACGTTCCAATTCTTCTAAGGCTGTGTCTGTATCTCCTACATGGCTCGCTTCCTGCACCTTCTTTTTGATTCTCATATTGTCCTGATTCAAGAGAGCCTTATTTCGAGTCATTTCTACTTCATTAAGTTCCTGAGGTGACATCTCAGCAGGTAAATCCTGAGCTAAGACTTGGTACCAAGCTCTTTCAACTTCCTCTGTCTGTTCTGCTAAAACTTCTGGAGGAAGATTTCCATACTGGCCAAGCAAGTCATATAAAATCTGAAACTCAGGTGTGTCAAAAACAAAGTCTTCTCGCAAACGGTAATCGTTCAAAACAAGAGGGGATTCCATCATTCGATAAAGTAGATGAGCTTCTGCCCTCATAATAGCCGATAACTGCTTGGTAACAGGCATAGTGATTTGCGTCGGCATGGAAATTCCTTCCATGCGATTCTGCCTTTGCGCCTGACGACTCTCATTAACAATCTGCTCAATCTGGGCATAATCAAAGGACGCCAGACTGTCAGCTAAAATATGAATATAGCTGTTTTGAGCAGTGATAGACTTTTCTTGAACAATCAAGGGAGCTATTTTTTCAATAAACTCAATCTGAGCCTGCAGATTTTCACTATTTTCAGGTTTGTACTGGTGAATGTAGAACTCAATCGGACTAATACGAGTTTTCGTTAATAGATAGGCCAAATCTTCTGGACCATTTTTTTGTAGATACTCATCTGGATCCAAGTTATCAGGCATGCTAACGATTTGCACAGGCATCTCACTAATTTCATCCAGTGCTTTCAATGTCGCGGCTTGCCCAGCCTTATCGCCATCGTAAACAAGAACCAACTTCTTGGTTAACCTTTTCAGATGCTCAACATGCTCACGACTTAAGGCCGTTCCCATAGACGCTACAGCATTTTCGATTCCAGCCCGATAGGCTGCAATGACATCCATGAATCCTTCCATCAGGTAAATCTCACTGGCTTTACCAGAAGATTTTTTTGCCCTATCCATATGATATAATTCGTAACTTTTGTTAAAAATTGCAGTCGATCGGCTATTTTTATACTTAGAAGTTTGTGAATCCGTTTTCTGCCAGATACGACCTGAGAAGGCAATAACCTTTCCCTGGTCATTTGTCAGGGGAAACATAATCCGATTGTGAAAGGTGTCTACAAATTGATTGGCATCCGAGAGATAAAACAGTCCTGAATCTAGGAAATCCTCATCACGATACTGACCAGACAAACGTTGATAGAGATAGTTTCGTTCTGGAGGTGCCAAACCAATCCGAAAATGCTTGATCACTTCATCTGTCAAACCACGCTGATAAAGGTAGTTTCTGGCTTCTTCCCCCATGGTCGTTGTCATGAGAATAGCATGATAAAATTTGGCCGCATCTTCGTGCATATCATAAAGAGCTTGGTGAGGCGAGGCTGGCTTCTGTTCACTATAAAGCGGTTTTTCCACCTCTATCCCGACACGCTGACCTAAGATTTGGACAGCCTCCATAAAGGGAACCCCTTGGTACTCCTCGATGAACTTAAAGACATCACCTGAGCGACCACAACCAAAACAGTGGTAAAACTGCTTGTCCTCTACAACGTTGAAAGAAGGTGTTTTTTCACCATGAAAAGGACAGAGCCCTAGATAGTTCCGTCCTGCCTTTTGTAAAGAAATCACATCACCTATGACTTCCACAATGTTGGCATTGTTTTTGATTTCTTCAATGACTTGTTTGTCAACCATACACAATACCTCCATGTTATCATAGTTTACTTTATATAGTATACTTTATTTCAGAAAAAAAGTAAACCATTTCACTCATTTTCCCTACTTTATTCAAAGAGCTGATAATAATCAGAGATTTTCATTTTTGCTTTTTCTTCTTGGGTCAAATCTTGGATAATTCGTCCTTCTTTCATGACAATTAAACGATTACCATATTTGAGAGCATCTTCCATATGGTGGGTAATCATAAGCGCTGTCAGCTGATCTTTCTTGACAAATTCATCTGTCAATTCCATCAAGGCCACACTGGTCTTTGGATCAAGGGCTGCAGTGTGCTCGTCTAACAAGAGTAATTCAGGACGCTTCAAGGTTGCCATCAAGAGACTCAAAGCCTGTCTTTGTCCACCTGATAAGAACTCAATCGGTGTATTCAAGTGTTTCTCAAGACCGTTTCCCACTTTTTCAATAGTTGCCTGAAACTCATCCTTATAGCTAGCCAGACGTCTTGGTAACAATCCACGCTTTTCACCACGAAACTTGGCAATCAAAAGATTTTCAGCCACTGTCATACGAGGAGCTGTCCCCATCTTGGGATCTTGGAAGACTCGAGACAGATACTTAGCGCGCTTCTCTGGTGAAAACTTGGTAACATCTTCACCTAAAATACGGATGGTTCCACTGGTTAAGGACAAGGTTCCTGCAAGGGTGTTAAAGAGGGTCGATTTACCAGCACCATTTCCACCCAAAATCGTGATGAAGTCCTGTTCAAAAATTTCTAAGGAAACATCATTTAAAATAATCTTTTCTTCATCAAAGCCATTTTTAACGACTTTGGTTGCATTTTTTAATTCTACAATAGCTGTCATTTGCTTAATTTGGCTCCTCTCAAGATTGTTTGCTTAAATGTTGGAATCATGAGGCAGACTGCTAAAATCACGGCGCTGTACAAACGAAGGTAACTTGTATTAAAGCCAAGCGCAATAACTGCCCACACTAAGAATTGATAAGCGATAGAACCTACAACAATGGTAACCAGACGTTCTGCCAAGCTCAAACTCTTGAAGATAACTTCTCCAATAATCAAACTTGCAAGCCCCACAACGATAACACCGATTCCTCGAGATACATCGGCATAGCCTTCTTGCTGGGCAATGAGAGCTCCTGCAAGGGCAATCACACCATTTGATAAGACCAAGCCCATGAGCTCCATGCGTCCAGTATGAATCCCGAAACTTCTAGCCATATCAGGATTGTCACCTGTAGCAATATAGGCCTGTCCTAGTTTGGTATCCAAGAAAAAGAGCATGAGAGCAATGACAAGACTGACAAAGATAAGACCTGTCAAGAGTTGGTTCAAGTCTGAATCAAAAGGTAAGACATCCTGAATTTGCTTGGTTCCAAGCAAACCTAAATTGGCACGTCCCATAATCAAGAGCATGATAGAGTGACAAGAAGTCATCACCAAAATCCCTGAGAGCAAGGTTGGAATCTTCCCTTTTGTATAAAGAAGTCCTGCTGCCATTCCAGCCAAACAACCTGCTCCTACGGCAACAAGTGTCGCTAAAAAAGGATTTACACCTTTAGTTATCAGAGTGACAGCAACAGCTCCCCCAAGAGGGAAGGAACCTTCTGTCGTCATATCTGGAAAGTTTAAAATCCTAAATGTCATAAAGATTCCCAGACCTAAAATAGCCCAAACAAATCCTTGAGAAATAATAGATAATATCATCTGTTTCTTAACCTTTTCTATACGATTTCTTTTGTAAAAAATTGGAGGAGATGTCCCCAACTCCTCCAATGTAGATTATTCAATCACTTGTCCTGCTTCTTTGAGAACAGATTCAGGAATAGTAATACCTAACTCTTGTGCCAATTTTTTGTTAATTACTGACTTACCAGTTGAAAAGACATTGACTGGAGTATCAGCTGGTTTTGCACCTTTCAAAACTTGAGCAATCATTTTACCAGTTGCCACACCAAGATCATGTTGGTCAACTACAACTGATGCCAAACCACCTGCTTCTACCATGGCAGTCGCGCTTGGATAAATTGGTTTTTTAGCTGATTGGTTACTTGATACAACAGTTGAAAATGCAGATGCAATGGTGTTGTCGATTGGAACCCAGATAGCATCGACCTTGCTAGTCATAACATTGACTGTTGAAGCAATTTCATTTGTTGAAGGAACTGCAAATGTTTCCACTGTCAAACCTGCTTTTTCAGCAAAAGCCTTAAATTCTTCTACCTGTGTTTTTGAATTGTCTTCGCTACTTGAGTAAAGAGCTCCGATTGTTTTCACATTTGGTGTCAAAGCTTTGATGAGTTCAACTTGTTGTTGAGCTGGATTGTGGTCAGATACCCCTGTAATGTTGCCACCTGGTTTTTTCAAATCTTTAACCAAGTTAGCACCGATTGGGTCTGTAATAGCAGCCATGATAACAGGTAGGTCTTTTGTGGCGCTTGCCAAACCTTGAGCAGCTGGCGTTGCAATACCAACCACAAGGTCATTCCCATTTGCAACCAATTGTTTACTCATTGTCGCAACCTTACTTTGGTCACCTTCTGAGTTCATAAAGTCAATCTTCAACTGGTCATCTTTATAACCTTCTTCTGCAAGTCCATCTTGAATCCCTTTATAAATCAAGTCAAGAGATGGATGGCTCACAAACTGAAGGACACCAACTTTGGCAACTTTCTTCTCATTCTTAGCTTCTGGTTTATTCATTGAAGAGTAAATCAAGCTTCCTGCTACTAAGACTGCTAATGCAGCGATAATTCCAATTAAACGTTTATTTTTCATTCTATTTCTCCTTTTTTATTCCTTTAAAATACTTCACTTATCTAATAATCTTCGAAAATCTCTTCAAACCACTTCAGCTTCACTTTGCCGTAGCTATGGTTACTGACTTCGTCAGTTCTATCCACAACCTCAAAGCAGTGCTTTGAGCAACCTGCGGCTAGCTTCCTAGTTTGTACTTTGATTTTCATTGAGTATAAACAAGCGACGCCATCGTTTTCTTTCCATACTAACCTCCATCAAAAAAGTCCTCACACAAAAAACTTGTGTGAGGACGTCGATGCGCGGTACCACCTCAATTATAGGGAATTTCCCTATCGCTCTGTCTCGCAATAACGAGATGCACTGTAAGGTGTGCTCACCGAATTTTTATGATTTCAAATTCTAAATAACATCCAGCCCAATTTTCATCATCAGCACTTATCTGTTTTCAGCTACCACAGACTCTCTAAAAAGTTTATATGATTACTTTTCTGAATGGTTAAATTATATCATTTTTCAACTACTTGTCAAGACTCTTTTAGCATTTTTTTGAACTATTCAAAAACTTCCCCTATAGAAAAGAGGAAGTTTGATAGGTATCAGCCTGAATTACGCAATCCTGTCGCAATTCCGTTGATGGTTGTATGGATTAATTTTTCTTGGTCGCTTGATAATTCTCCTCGACGTTGACGTTTAATCAACTCCAACTGGATATAGTTGAGGATATTAAAGTAAGGCATACGGTAATCCAAACTTGCTTTTAGATATGGATTTTCAGCCAAGAGTTCATCATAACCTTCGATAGCCAAGATAACTTCCTTGGTAACTTGCCATTCATTTAGAATAGTCTCATAGATTGCTTTTACTTGATCATCTTCACAAAGTTTGGCATATTCAAAAGCAATGTTCATATTTGATTTTGACAAGACCATATCAACATTTGAAAGAAGCGATTGGAAGAAAGGCCAGTTTTGGTACATATCTCGTAAGATAGCGATATTCTCTGGATTTTTATCGATAAATTCCTTGAAGCTTGAACCAACCCCATACCAGCCAGGGAACATGACACGGCTTTGTGACCATGAGAATACCCAAGGGATAGCTCGCAAACCACCGATTTCAGTAATCGTCTTACGAGCGGCTGGACGAGAACCAATATTAAAGCTTGAAATAGCCTTGATTGGGCTTGACTCGAAGAAATAATCATAGAAATGGTCATTACCAAAGACCAAATCACGGTAGATATCATAACTACGGTCCACCACTTGGTCCATAATGGCTTCATAACGATTTGAGGTGTTGGTATCGCTCTTCTTCTGCGTAATCATACGGTTAATGGCCGCTGAAACAAGCATTTCAAGGTTATAGTAAGCTGCGTCTTTGTTACCGTATTTATTCCCAATTACTTCACCCTGCTCCGTCAAGCGGATACGATCCTTGATAGACTTGAGCGGTTGAGATGTGATGGCTTCATAGGTTGGTCCACCACCACGACCGACAGTACCACCACGGCCATGGAAGAAGGTAACCTTAACACCAAATTCATCTCCAATAGCAGTCAGTTGTTGTTGAGCCTTGTAGAGGGTCCAACATGATGATAGATAGCCACCATCTTTATTACTATCAGAGTAGCCCAGCATGATTTCTTGATAGTTATTGCGTGAAGCAATCCATTTCTTAGCAAGAGGAAGAGAAAGGTATTCCCTCATGGTTTCTTCTGAGTGGTCCAAGTCCTCAATTGTTTCAAAGAGAGGAACGATTTGGACACGGGCTCTTTCTTTATCAACTAACCCTACTTCTTTTAGCAAGATAGCCAATTCCAACATGTCTGATACGCTGGTTGCATGTGAAATAATGGTTTGACGAATAACATCATCTCCCAACTTATCTTTCAACTTACGAGCAGCCTTAAAGATTGCTAATTCTTTTTCAAGTAACTCTGATTTTTCAACGTGAGTGGCAGAAAGAATACGTGGATCTTCTTCTAATTCTTTCAAAAGAAGCTGGCATTTTTCTTCTTCACTTAGTTCACTATAATGCGAATGAATACCTGCTGATTTCAAGAGTTCAGCTACACAGGCTTCGTGAACACTAGAATCTTGACGCATGTCAATAGATGCCAAATAGAAACCAAAAATTTCAACTGCCTGAATCAACTCAACAAAATCACCAGAAATCAGTGCTTCACCCTTATTTTCCAAGAGGGAATCACGAATAGTAATTAAATCCTTATAAAAATCATTGGCCGTTTCATAGCGAGCCCCAACTTCCTTATCCTCAATCAGATAGGTTTTTGTTGCTTGGATTTTTGATTGAATATCAAACAAGGCACGGCGGTAAAGCTCTTTTTCACGGTAGATCGAGTTATCCTTAGATTGACGAGCCATTTCTCTGACTTGCTTGCTTACATTGACAATACTGGTTGAGAGAGAGAATTCACGATAAAGTTGGTAAATCTTTTCATCATAGTAGTTCATGATGACTTCACACTGAGTCATAGCAGATTGTTTCAAGGTATCTGCTGTAACAAAAGGATTCCCATCACGGTCTCCACCAATCCACATTCCCATGGTAATTGGTTTAGGATGTTTCAACTCCAAGCCGTGTTTTTTAGCCAGACGCTTGTACTCAGCAGTCAAATGAGGAACAGCTTTCAGGAATGAACTATTGTAGTATTCCATAACATTCGTAATTTCATTGGTTACTTTCAATTTCTTTTCACGAATCATATCTGTCTGCATGATAATCTCAATGTAACGACGGAGATCATTATGCCATTTTTCCTTATTAATCAAGCCTAATTTCACATCACGATACTTACGCAAGAGGGTATGGATATGGTTAGTCAAATCCAACATACTCTTACGTTGAACTTGTGTTGGATGGGCTGTCAAAACAGGGACAACATTCAAGTGTTCAAGAATTTCAACCGCATTTTCTTTTTCAGCAACCATTTTGATCGTTGCTGATAATTTTCCAAGATAATCTTGATCAATATTATTTTGGTGGTTGATTTCATAAGCCAAATCCACGTCTTCTGAAATATTAATCAAGAGAGGCAAAATTGAGAAATAGCGTGAAATATAAGCCATTTCATCATTTGACAGACTCGTAACCAGTTGGTTCAAGCCTTGATAATCTTCTTGAGTTGACAATTCTTTCAACTGCATGATTTTTTCAAAAGTCTCTGGGGCAAGCATATTTTTAGTGATATCTTCTAACAACTCTGTTAAAATCAATACTTCTTCTTGCACGACAGCTTTATTACTATAGTTTTCTAATTTTTGAAGTGACATAGTTAATCCTTTCCACTATCAGCTCTACATATAGTTTGAGGAGTGAGCTTCTAACTCCTCATACAATTGGGCACGCTTTTCACTTGCATCAATATTTAAGACAAAGGCGATGGCTACAGACAAGACCAGAAGACTATTCCCTCCTTGCGATAAGAAAGGGAAAGTTACTCCTGTCGAGGGAATAATACCAGAAATTCCACCGATATTGACAAACACCTGGATCAACATCATCCCCCCAACCCCAATCGCCATCATGGAATTAAAGGAATTCTTAGCACGAATTCCGACTAGGATGATTCGTAAAATCAGGAAAAAGACAAGTGCTAAAATCAAGCTGGCCCCTACAAATCCAAATTCTTCGATGACAATTGAAAATACAAAATCTGTATGGGCCTCTGGTAAATAACCCCGTTTTTCAATTGAATTTCCTAAACCTAGACCAAACCAACCACCATTTACCATGGCAAAGTAGGAATTTGCAAGTTGGTGGCCTGCTCCTGCCAAATCAGCAAAGGGATTAAAGTAGGCACTGAAACGCTTAGCAACGTAACCAAATACTGGAACTTTTGAAAATTTATCAACCCCTATAAAAGAAATAAGTGATAAGGATAGGGCAGAAACTCCCACCAAAATTCCCAAAAAGGCAATAAACCATCTATAAGCGATACCACTAATCGTATACATAATCAAGGCAACCAAAGCTAAAATAGAAGCATTCCCCAAATCTGGGAAAATAGCAAGGCTCCCAATCAGTACAAAGAGAACAAAGCGCCAGTCATTAAACGCACGAGGAAGCCACTGATTCTGTGTCAAAACTTGAAAATCATAAATAGCTATATCCTCTTGTTGTTTGGAAAATCTGTTTGCTAAATACCAAATAATAATAATTTTCAAATATTCGGCTGGCTGAATGGTCAAAGGTCCTACAGAAATCCAGCCATAGGCTCCATTGACAGGAATACCAATTATCCGAGCCAAGGCTAATAGAATCAGCTCAACGAACATAACGATAAATAGAAGACGTTCGTTTCTTAAAAAATTCAGTTTCAACTTATATATCAAGGCAATCAGTATCAAACTAAATATCCAAAATAGTCCCTGACTTCGGACCAATTGCAGTGCACTTTGGCCTTCTTGAATTAAAATAGCACTGGTTGTCGAATAAACCACAATCAAGCCCAAAATAGATAAAAGCAAGTAAGGAACTAGAATAGAATAATTTAATAGGTGCCTTTTGCTAATCTTCATAGTATCACCAATCTAATGAGAACAACACAATTGCTTCCCAAATTCCGTTTGTTTTCTAGTTTTGATTGCTATTATACCATTTTTTCCGAAAGAAAAAAACTCTTATCCATCAGATAGACCATTTTTGTCATAAGAAAAAGAGCACTTGGCCCTTTTCTGTTTTATTCTTTTGATGAACTGCTTGAGCTTGAATCTCCACCACCGATATATTGCGTAAAGATATTTTGGAAGGCTTGATCTTTAACCTTGATATTAGCTGCTTGCAATTCTTTTCCGATAATGCTTTGAACAAATGTTGAATCATTTTGTTTTTGAGTCAAGATAACAGTTTTTAATTTTTCTTTGTAGTCATCAATATTAGATGATTTTTCTGTTTTCTTAATGAGTTTTACAATGTAATATTGGCTACTGTAAGCTTGTGTGCCAGCGGCTGTGATCACATCAGAAACACCATTTACATCTAAAGCAAAAGCAGCTTTCTTAACTTGTTCTGGCACTTCTGTTGAAGCAGAATCAAAGGTGATTTCTCCACCATTCGCTTTAGTTTTCTCATCAGTTGAGTTATCTTTAGCTAATTGAGCAAAGTCTGCATCACTAGCTTTGGCTTTTTCAAGAATTTCTTTGGCCTTGTCTTCATTATCCAAACGGATAATTTGAGCCGTTACATCTGGAGTGTACTCGTCAAATGCTTTCTTATAGGCATCATCTGTCAGTTCAGCTTCTGCTGCCTTCTTAACTGCCAACTCAACTAATTTACTTGTACGAATTTGAGCTTTACGTGTTTCAATCGTCATTCCTGCTTGTGACAAGACACGTTGGTAGTTCTCACCATATTGTTTTTCTTCTTCGGCAATAGTATCGTTGACTTCTTTGTCATCTACTTCTGAGCCATATTGCTTCTCAAATACTTTTTGGATGGTCAAGTTCAACAACACTTGTTGGGCTGAAGGATTGCTTTTCACTTGCTCATAAAATTGATGTTCTGTGATGACATCTCCTTTCATGCTGATAAGGTCTGCCCCTTCTGAACCTTTCGAACAAGCTGCTAAAGTTGCTACTGATAATAATGTAATGGCACCTGCCAATAGTTTTTTCTTCATGTCTACTCCTTTGAGATAAGTGTTACCCTATCTATTTTACTATATTTTCTTAAATTTTTCTGAAAATCATTCGCTGTCAGGCAATTGAACATCTGCTACATTTTTACGAAGCATGAGAATGCCGTCCCCCAGAGGTACTAATGTTGCGGTGAGTCCTGGATTGTCTAAAGTTGCATCAAATAGTCTTTGAAGGCCTCGATAAATGGTTCGCTGGCCACGACGGACTTCCATAATATCCTTAGCAACATCACCACCTTGGAAAATATCATCCAAGACAACCACTCCACCGACTTCCAAATGTTTGAGGATTTCTGGCAGAAAGACGATGTATTTAGACTTAGCAGAATCCATAAAAACGAAATCATAGGATTCTGTCAGGGTAGATAAGACATCTACCGCATCTCCTTCTAGGAGCGTAATTTGCTTGCGACTGTCAAACTGGGCCAAATTTTCCTTGGCAAATCCAATCATCTCTGGATTGCGGTCAATAGTTGTAATCTTTGCATTCGGTGCATGTTCAGCCATCAAAAGGGCTGAAAACCCGATGGCCGTCCCAATTTCCAGTATATTTTTAGGTTGCATGGTTTCCATGAGAAAACGGAAATAAGCTACTGTTTCATGGGGAATAATAGGAATATTTTCCTTGCGGGCAAAGTCTTCCAATTCTTTCAAGGAACCTGTGACTTTCTTTTGACGCTGACGCATCAAGTCCACAATTTCTTCTTTGACGACAGGACGACGCATGTTATGGTTGGCATTCTTACTATACGATTCAACCATCTTATGCCAATCCTAATTTTTCAATAAGGGCTTCAAACTCATTTAAACGGCGTTCAAAGACTGCAAAGGCATCGTTGAGGTAGTCTTCCTTCTCCATATCAACACCAGCTTTTCTCATGACATTAAGTGGATAGTCAGATTTACCTGCCTTGAGGTAATCGATATAGCGGTCACGGTCTTCTTGACTACCATGGACAATCTTTTCAGCCAGAGCTGAAGCTGCTGCAAAGCCTGTTGAATATTGATATACATAGTAGTTATAGTAGAAGTGTGGAATGCGAGCCCACTCATATTGGATTTCAGGATTGTCTTCCTTACTCAAACCATAATACTCTTGGTTAAAGTCTGCGTAGAGTTTATTTAAGAAATCGCTTGTCAAGACTTCTCCATTTTGGTCCGCTTGGTGAATGGCGTGTTCAAACTCAGCAAATTGAGTTTGGCGGAAAACTGTTCCACGGAAACCGTCTAGGAAGTTATTGAGAATAGCAAAGCGCGTTGCATCATCTTCCACTTCTTCCAATAATTTCTCCGTCAAGATATTTTCATTGGTAGTTGAGGCAATCTCAGCCAAGAAGATAGAATAATCACCGTAAACATAAGGCTGAGTTTCACGAGTATAGCTGGAATGCATACTGTGACCTGTTTCATGAACAAGGGTGAAGAGATTGTCCAGATTGTCCTGCCAATTAAGGAGCATAAAGGCATTGGTATCGTAAGAACCACCAGAATAGGCACCTGAACGCTTGCCTTGATTTTCGTAAACATCAATCCAACGCTCGCTGAAGGCACGTTTAACACGGCTCAAGTAATCCTCACCCAAGACTGCTAAGGCATCTTCTGCTTTTTTCAAAGCTTCTTTGTAGGTAAAACTGTATTCAACAGATGAAAGTGGTGTGTAGACATCGTACATCTTGAGGTCTGAAATTCCCAAGATTTTTGAACGAAGCTCAAGGTAACGATGCAAGAGTGGCAAATGCTTGCGAACTGCTGCTACCAAATTGTCATAAACACTCTCTGGAACAAAATTGGCCGCTAGGGCTGCATGACGCGCACTCTTGTAGTTGCGAACTTTGGCACGGTAGTTTTGAACCTTAACATTGGTTTGCAAGGTTTTGGCATAGGTATGTTGGAATTGTTCATAAGTCGCATAAAGAGCTTGATAAGCACCACGACGCACCTCACGATTTTTAGACTCCATCAAACGTGTGTAAGTCCCATGAGAGAGTTGAACTTCCTTACCATCATCGTCAAGAACATAAGGGAACACAATATCCGCATTGTCCAAGATAGCGAAGGTTTCACTTGCCGAACCAAAAATTTCTCCAGCTCCAGCCAATAGCTCTTCTTCACGTTGTGAAAGAACGTGTTCTTTGCCTTGCAAAAGCTTGTCAAAATAGTGTTGATAAACCTGCAATTTTGGCTGAGCTTCTAAAAAGTCAGCATACTGCTTTTCGCTAATATCCATAAATTCAGGTTCATAGAATGAAAAAGCTTGATCTAGCTGGCTATAGAGAGTCATTGCCTTAGCATAGTACTCTTGGTACTTGGCTTCACGTGTATCCTGGTCATTCTTCATATGAGCATAAACGTAAAGCTTCTCCATCTGGCGTTCCATTTCAAGAGAAAATTCAGTGATTTCTAGAAGGCTATCCGCACTATCCAAGAGATGGCCTTCATACTGGGCTACTTTCTCCAATTGTTCTGTTAAATCTTTTAAGGCTTCTTCCCAAGCCTGGTCAGTTGGGTAAATCGTTGATAGATCCCATGTATCTTTTTCATTTATTTCATTTCTTTGTAATACCATTAGATTCCTCCATCCTTTCTATTTTACCATATTTTTCAAGAAATATTGCTGATAAAAGGCTGGTGGATAAAGCTTTTGCCAATCATTTTGAGGATTTTCTTGGTAATAGGTTTGAAAATACTGATAATAGCTGGTTAAGTCCTTCTCAATTTGGCAAAACTCACCTACTAATGGTCGAATTTGTGGATACCACTCTTTTAACCCATAAGTCAGGAGATTTTCTCCCTTTTGATAGGCTTCTGCTTGTTCTTTCATCCAAAAGGGATTTTGGTAATACAGTTGTTGTCGAATATAGCAACAGATGTTCTTATCCTGAGAAACTGTAAAATGAGAGATTTTTTGTTTCTTATATGGAAGTCGCAATATTTCCAATAAACTAGCTTGACCATAGGAAAATTCCTTGATTTGATAATGGAGTTTACCACGGAGGTCTTGGTGGATCAGGTATTTGAGCCTTAAAAGCTGTTTTTCTTTGTCTAATTCCCAAACATAAAAGCCCATGTTTTGACTGAAATAGAGAAAACCTTGTTGCAGACGAGTCAAACGGTCTTTGAGCCACAGTTTTTGACCCAGCAACCACAGTACTTGGTAACCCTGACTACGATAGCCCTCACTGCGCTCTTTAAGGACTTTTTGAGGCAAGGGGCTACACTGAACCTCTAGAGCTAGATTGCCATTTACAAACACATCCGCAATCTGTTTAAGCTCTGGGAGCGGGTATTCTAATTGCACCTCTGCCTCTTTTTTCAACCAATGATAGAGGGATTCCTTATTTGCCAGATGTTCTGGACTTTCATTTTCAGAGGAATAATCACAGTCTTTTAAGGATTTATGGGCAAAATGCGTCCGTACACTTGATCCTTGACGCAAACGGAGCTGACCTCCACAAGCTGGGCAGGTGTAGGCTTGCTTCTCAAGCTTATCCTCTAACACATTTACCAATTCTCCTCTAGCATCTCTCGCAACAAACATGATTTCCCTCCTTTTCTATATTATTCGAAAAAAAGAAAAAAGATCAGGAAATTTCCTAATCTTCATCACTCTATAATTTTAGAGTTGCAAGCGACTTTCAAGAGCTTGTGTCAACACTTCAGAATAGTTCACTTTCTCACGATCTGCAAGTCTGACTAGCCACTCTGGAACCGTAACATTTTTTCGAATCGCTTTATTATTCTTTACGAAAGGCAAGGGATTGACCTGAATCAAAGTCACAAATCCATCGGGAGCCTTCAACTCAGCAATGTCACTAGGATTAGGCAAAGCCAGTCCTTCATCAATATAAGAAGCTAAAACACTCTCAAGCATTTCCCGAGCATTTTTCATTGCAAGTTCAATCGTTGCTCCCTCTGTCCCACCTCCAAATTCAGGAAATTCAACCCAGTATCCAGTGCCTTCTCTATGAAAAATAGCAGGATAAGATTTTAGCATAATACACCTCCACAATTTCCAAATCAACTATAATCCCAAATCTTTTAATATTTTTCTCTCTAGACCTTTTCCTAAATCCTCATTACCGTGAACTGGAATAGTGACAAGATAGGAGACCCCTTCTTTCTTAAAATGATGATGACTTCCTCTCTTACGAACTTCAATCCATCCATTTGCAAGAGCTAATTTTACCATTTCCTTACCTGTTATTGGCATTTATGGTCACCTTTCTAGCTAAAATTATACTTATAATGCGTATTTTTGTCAATTCTTCTATCTTATCTATTCGTAAAAGAGAAAAAAGATCAGGAAAATCCCTAATCTTCATACATGTTTATTTGATTTTCTTGGCTAGCATAGTCGCAAAGCGTAGTTGAATACGATTGCCATTCTCATCGCGACGGTGAAGATGGCCAGGATTTTCATTGTACTTGACCAATTCCCAGTCCTTGTAATAGTCTGCCAATTCCCCTGCTTTAAAAGTGAATGGGAAGTTAACAGAGCAAGGGTAATCTTCCGTATCCATAGCACAAACGATAAGATTATAACCACCAATAGTAGTTTTCTCCTGCATATTTTGAATAATAGCTGGAATGCGGTCCGCTTGTAGAAACATGAGAACAACAGTTGATACGATAAAATCATATTCTTGTCCAATGCTAGCTGAATTGATATCGTAAAGACCGACAGGCATGTCCATATCTTCCTGTTCCACAATGCTTCGCAAGATTTCAAGGGCCAGTTCATTTTGATCCACAGCTGTCACATCAAAACCTTGCTGGGCTAGAAAGAGTGCATTACGGCCTTGACCACAGCCCAAATCTAAAGCTTTCCCTGGTTTTACTGTCTGCATAGCCTCTAGGACCTCTGAATGAACAGGATTGGTATTGTATTTCTTAGGGAAATAGTCCTCAGGTTTACAATAAAATTCCAAATACCATTCCACATCATCTGTGACAGCTTCCACTCGGTGCCAAGCTTGTGGTTGTGCCATGGGATTGTCGGCTCCTGCTTCAAAGATGTGCTCAGCTAAAACCTCACCATCTTCTGTCAATTCAATAAACTTGAGAGCTCCCTTCAAGACAGTAATTTTCCCCCAAGTCCCAACTTTTGTATTGTGCTTTTGCTGAACAGCCTCTGGCATGGTTTCTTTAGTCCACAAAGGCATACGTTTATAGGCAACTAGTTTTCCCATTTTCATTTCCTCTTTTTATCGCTGATTAACAGCTTTCATCACGCGCGCAATATCGCGATTCTGCTCACGACGTTTGATTGACTCCCGTTTATCATAGTCATGCTTCCCTTTAGCTAGACCTAAAAGGAGTTTAGCGTAACCATCTTTGATATAGACTTTAAGGGGAATCAGTGTCATTCCTGTTCCTTTAGTCTCTTGTTCCAATTTTTGAATTTGTTTCTTATGGAGCAGGAGTTTGCGACGGCGTTCTGGTTCTTGATTCCAGATATTACCCTCTTCGTAAGGTGCGATATGAACGTTGCTCAACCAGACCTCCCCATTTTTTACTTGTGCAAAGCCATCCTTGAGATTGATTCGAGCTGCTCGTACACTCTTGATTTCAGTTCCTGTCAGGACCATCCCTGCCTCTAGCGTATCTACGATTGTATAGTCGTGACGCGCCTTTTTATTTTGTGCGACGACCTTTCCCTCGCCTTTTGCCATATTTGGCTCCTTTCTTAGCTACTTCCTTGTAAAAAGGTTTCTTGCCCTTTTTCTTCTTGTCTTTTTGTGAATGCTTGCGCTTATCATTTGAGCGTCCTGATTTTCTCTGGTCTTCCTTCTTATCTGAACGACGACTTGAACCACGTCCTCTGTCTTTGCGACTAGCTTGTTTCAAGCCTTTTTCAATCACATCAAACTCACTTGGGATATAAGAGAAATCAATTTCACCCGTCATCTTGTCGGCTCTTTCAACCCGAATACGAATCTGTTGACCTACACGGAAGGTTATTCCTGATTTCTCCCCACGAAGAGTCAAATCCCGCTCATTGAAATGATAAAATTCAGGTAGGTTAGTGATGTGAATCAAGCCTTCAACTGTGTTCGGCAATTCGATAAAGAGACCAAATTTAACGATGCTGGATACAACTGCGTCATACTCTTCGCCTACGTATTCTTCCATGTACTCAGCCTTTTTCATGGCTTCGACTTCACGCTCAGCTTCTATGGCACGACGCTCACGGTTGGAAGACTGGGTCGCAATCTCTGGAATCACTTGTTCAAAATGCTCTGCTATTTCCTTAGAACGCCCATAATCCCGAATCATGCGATGAACAAGAAGGTCTGGATAACGACGAATCGGACTAGTAAAGTGAGTGTAGTAATCTGCTGCTAATCCATAGTGACCGTGATTATGTTCCGAATAGCGAGCCTGCTGCATAGAGCGCAGAAGCATCATGGACAATACATCTGCATAAGGTTCTCCCTCAACAGCACGCATGATGTCTTGAAGTGCCTCCTGGCTAATCTCACTGGCAGTCCCATAAATGCACAAACCAAAACTCGAAGCATAGTCAATAAACTTCTGAACCTTTTCAGCCTTAGGCTCCTCATGGATACGATAAATGAAAGGTAGCTCCAACTTGCTAAAGTGCTCAGCAACTGTTTCGTTGGCCATCAACATGAAGGACTCAATCATGCGCTCGGCAACACCACGCTGACGAAGAACGATATCAACAGGCTTACCTTGTTTATCCACCAAAATCTTAGCTTCATTGGTATCAAAATTGAGGGCTCCACGTTTCACACGCATGTTTTCTAGAGTTTCATGGAGATTAGCCATAAGTTCAATACTTGGAACAATTTTCTGATATTCTTGTCTCTTTTCCTTGTCTCCAGCTAGGATATCATTGACATTACTGTAGGTCATCCTGAAGCTAGTCTTGATAACCGTTTGTGTGATGGTGTAGTTGACTACACGACCATGTTTATCAATCTCCATAATGGCAGACTGGGTCAGGCGGTCAACTTGAGGATTGAGCGAGCAAATTCCATTAGACAGTCGTTCTGGAAGCATTGGAACCACTCGGTCTGTTACATAGACTGAAGTCGCGCGGTTAAGGGCTTCCTTGTCAAGGGCAGAACCCTCGGTCACATAATAGGAAACATCTGCGATGTGAACTCCGAGTTCGATATTTCCATTTTTCAGAGCCTTGATATGTACCGCATCGTCCAAGTCCTTGGCATCCGCACCGTCAATGGTAAAGGTAATCTCATCTCTCAAATCCAGACGGCCTTCCATATCCTTTTGAGACGGAGCATCAGGAACACTTTCTGCTTCCTTAACAACAGCCTCTGGAAATTCTGAGACAATATCCATAGATTCCAAAACCTCAAGAACATCAATTCCGACATCCGTTGAGTGTCCCACCACATCGAGAACACTCGCGACAAAGAAATCATGTTTCTTACTTGGGTATTTGTCGATAAAGACCTTGAGAACTTCTGTTCCTTCTAGTTTAAGGGCTGGTTTCTTAACATAGATGGGTTGACTGATTTTCTGATTCTTTGAACGAATATAGCCAGCATACTTAGGTTTTTCCTGATCTAGGACGATTTGTCCGACAACGGTTGTCAAACTGTGTTCTAGGACATCAATAATTTTTGCTTCTGCTGCTGTTCCCTTATTGCGGTCAGCGACTTTCTTGATGACGACCTCAACGGTATCGCCATCAATAGCGTAGTTAACATCGTTTTTTCCTACAAAAAGATCGTCCTCTTCCCCTTCCAGACTAACAAAACCAAAGCCATTTTTATGGGCATGAAAAATCCCCTTGAGGGTAATCTCATGTTTTTTCTTGGCTTCCAAGGTCAGACTGCCATCTTCTTCAAAGCGAATCTGGTGCTTTCTTTCCATTAAGGACAAGGTTTTAATCAACTCACGAAAATCCTTGGACCCATCTTTTTCCAAAGCCTGAGCCAAGTCATTGACAGTTACCTTTCCCTTATCTTGTAAATATTCTTTTATTCTATCTTTCATATTTTCTTTCTAGATTTTTTAATTTTCTTTTACTGCAAAACCTTCTTAAATATCATTTAATACTCAATAAAAATCAAAGAGCAAACTAGAAAGCTAGCCGCAGGTTGCTCAAAACACCGTTTTGAGGTTGCAGATAGAAGCTGATGTGGTTTGCATTTGATTTTTGAATAGTATAAAAATAAAAAGAGGCAAAGACCTAGTCCTGCCCATTATTTTCTTATCTACTTGATAATACCGTCAATGCTAAGGCAATGGCTAGCCAGAAAAAGACTAAAATCCCTGTCAATCGCTGCATTACAGCTTCAAAACCGCGTGCTTTACTGCGTTCAAACAAATCACCTGAGCTGGCATCAAATACATTGCTGGATTGGTTTTTAGTTGGTTGCATGAAAATCGCAATCACAATCACAACAGATAATACTAATAAAATGGTTAATAATAGGTTATACATATCAAACTCCTTAAAATCCCTATTATTTTACCATAAAATCTACTTAGATTCAAGATGTAGGGTTACTTTTCTTTCCTTGGGACAATATTTTAAAACCTCGATCTTGTCTGGATGGGTTTTTGAATTTTTACTAGTTAGGTAATTGATACTGCCACAAGAGGAACATTTGAGATTAATTTTTACTCGCACTAGATTTCCTTTACTTTTAATAATGTTCGAAATTGAAGAAGGTTAAAGAGACAACTAAAGGCAACACAAAGGCTTGTCGCATAAAAGACTGCATGGTAGCCAAATTTTCCTGCTACTGCAGAACCTGCCATAGGCCCAACGACACCTCCCAGATAAAAGAATACCTGATTGAAGGCAAAGATCCTCGAAATGCCGGATTTGGGAGTCATTTTGCTGAGTAGCGCATTAACCCCGGGAATCAAGGCACCGGTTCCCAATCCAAAGAGGAAACGATAAAGTCCTAGTTGAAGGGGGCTAGAGGCATTGGCACAGAGGAGATAGATGATAACTGAATAAAACTGGGCTACAACCAAGAGGCGATGGTTCCCCACCTTGTCACCTAGCTTTCCCATGACTCCTGCACTCATCATACTGGAAAAGCCCATACTGGATACAATCAAACCAGAGACAAAAAGAAGATTCTCTGTTTGGCCTAAGTCGCGTACATACAGAGCTAAGATAGGACCAATCGATTGGGCTGAAAATTGGATGACAAAACTGGTCAGAAAGAGGTTGACCAAGAGATAGGGGTATTTAACTGATGTAAATAATTCCTTTGTTGGGATGGCCTTTTCCTTGGCTACTGGTTGAAAATCTTCCTTAATAAAGCAAATAGTCAAAACAGCAGCTAAGAATAGAAAACTACCAACCAGTAAGAAAACAGTACGAATGCCAAATAATTCTGCAATAAAGCCCCCGATAAAGGGACCAGTTAGAGTACCTGCAACTACGCCTGTAGACAAAGTACCTAAGGCAGTTCCTGATTTCTCCTTGGGAACCTGACTGGCTATCAAGGCCGTTGCATTGGGAACAAAACCCGCAAATACACCATTCAGTAAACGAAGAAAGATTAACCAATAAATATTTGGCACAAAGGCCAAGCCTCCCATAGTGATAGTCATGGCCAGACCAGCACGAATCATCATGGGTTTTCGACCATATTTGTCAGCAAGGATACCCCAGATAGGAGAAAAGAGCGCTGCGGAAATAGCAGAGACAGAAATAGCTAAACCTGCATAAAAAGCAGCTTGATCACTCCCTACACCTAAATTTTCCACAAAGATGGGCATAAAAGGCACAACTAAGGAAATGCTAGCTCCTGTCAGAAAATTACCAAACCAGGCAATGCGCAGATTATCCTTCCAGTTAATCTCTGTCATCTTCGCTACCTCCCTCAAGCAGGGAGACCACCTGAGTAAGAAGCTGGTCCTGATTCCCATTATTGTCTAGAACATAACTGGCCAAATCTTTCTTTTTTTCTAAAGGCCACTGGGCTGCCAGACGAAACTCAGCTTCATATTTGAACAAGTGGTCCCTTTTCATTAAGCGTTCTACTTGGATATCTCGGTCCACATAGATCAACCAAGTCTCATCAAACCAAGAAACGTAGTCCTGCTCAAAAAGTAGGGGAATATCCATGAAGAAAATCTCTTCTGTCTGAGCCAATTGGTCTCTTAATGTAGCTAGTTCCTCACGGATAATCTCTCCTTGGATTTGCTTAGACCATTCTCGTTCTTCAGGATTTGAAAAGATAAGACTAGCTAGAAGAGGGCGATTAAGTTCTCTGTTTTCAAGGATGATTTCTTGCCCAAAATGCTGGACTAGAGCCTGAAATAGACGACCACCAGGTTTCTGTAGTTGGTGAACAAGAGCGTCGGCATCCACTACTTGAAAGCCTTGCTGTCTTAGAAAATTTGTCACAGTTGACTTACCAGAGGCAATTCCCCCTGTGATTCCAATGATTTTTCCCATCAGTCCCTCCTTTGGCACTGAGGACAAAAGTGAGTTCCTCGTCCACCTAGTTGGATTTTCTCAATGATGGTGCCACAACGTGAACATTCTTGACCAGCCTTGTCATAGACCTGATGAAAATCCTGCATAGTTCCATCTTCACCAAAAGCGTTGGTATAGGTCCGAATGGTGGAACCACCTTTTTCAACAGCCTGTCCCAAAACAGCAATGGTTTGGTCATGAATGGCAGTCGCTTCTGCTACTGTCAAAGTCTGGGAAGGTCTAGCTGGATGAACCTGAGCTCGCCAGAGAACCTCATCCACATAGATATTGCCAAGTCCAGCTACCAAAGTCTGGTCTAGGAGATGTGATTTGATAGGTTTTTTAGACTTAGATAGAGCTACTTGAAAGACCTGCAAATCAAAGTCTTGTTCGCTTGGTTCAGGACCTAATTTTTTAGAAATAAAGTAGGCGTCTAAAAGGTCAGGAGCCAAGAGTTCCATAGTACCAAACTTGCGAACATCCTCATAAACAAGCGTGCTACCATCCTCAAACTGGAAGAAAATATGGGCATGCTTACGTTCAGGAACCTGGTCTGGATAGTAAAAATACTTGCCCTCCATCCGCAAATGGGAAATCAAGACCTTGTCTGTCAGGTAGAAAAGTAAATATTTACCACGACGTCCCATTGACTCAACAACTTGACCAGGCACTTCCTTTCGAAACTCGTCCAAATCTGTCTTAATCATCTTGGGATAGCGAATTTCTATACTCGAAATCTTCTTACCCAAAATCAATTTTTCTAAGCCACGACGAACGGTTTCAACCTCAGGTAATTCAGGCATAAATCCTCCTTCTGTAAAAACAAGAAGCAGGCATGTGCCCACCTCTACTTAGTATTCTTTTTCATTATAGCCAAAGTCAGCCAAATCTAGCTTTTTATCACGCCAGTTTTTCTTGACCTTGACCCATGTTTCTAGGAAGACCTTATCTCCTAGCATGAGTTCAATATCACGACGTGCCATGCTACCGATTTTCTTAAGCATAGCGCCACCTTTACCGATGATAATCCCTTTTTGGCTATCGCGCTCGACCATGATGGTTGCACGGATATGAACCTTGTCTGTCTCTTCATCTCGTTTCATAGAATCCACTACTACTGCAACAGAATGCGGAATTTCTTCACGAGTTAGGTGCAAAACTTTCTCGCGAACCATTTCTGAAACCAAGAATCGTTCTGGATGGTCTGTGATTTGATCAGCTGGGAAATACTGGAATCCTTCGTCCAGATTTTCACTCAAAATATCCACTAGACGAGACACGTTATTGCCTTGAAGGGCTGAGATTGGAACAATTTCCTTAAAGTCCATCTGATTACGAAAATCATCAATCTGAGACAAAAGCTGGTCTGGATGAACCTTATCAATCTTGTTCACCACCAAAATCACA
This sequence comes from Streptococcus mitis, assembly GCF_047464945.1. GTDB lineage: Bacteria > Bacillota > Bacilli > Lactobacillales > Streptococcaceae > Streptococcus > Streptococcus mitis_EA. Next base: position 512,175 of record NZ_JASHAX010000001.1, read on the forward strand.
GGAACCTTGGCAGCCTTGAGACGCTCGATAATCATATCGTCTCCCTTACCACGCGCTTCATCAGCTGGTACCATGAAAAGAACGGTGTCCACTTCACGAAGGGTACTGTAGGCAGACTCAACCATGAAATCTCCGAGAGCTGTTTTAGGTTTGTGAATCCCTGGGGTATCGATAAAGACAATCTGCTCCTTATCAGTCGTGTAAATTCCCATGATTTTGTTGCGCGTTGTCTGCGCCTTGTCACTCATGATGGCAATTTTTTGCCCCATGACGTGGTTTAAAAAGGTTGACTTCCCAACATTGGGACGTCCTAAAATGGCTACAAAGCCTGATTTAAAAGTCATAATTTCCTCTTACTGTTTAAAATAATAAATCCCAGATTCGTGGGAGAAAAATCAATGCGCCTGTTAAGGCTGCGAAAAGAGAGACCACTAATACCGCGCCAGCTGCCATATCCTTGGCATTTTTAGCCAGCATGGAAAAGTGATAGTGACTGGCCAAATCCACCACATTTTCAATAGCAGAGTTGATAATTTCAAAGGCTACTACCAAGAAAATGCTCAATAAGAGAAAGAGCCATTCGATTCGTGACACCTGAAAAACAAAACCTGCAAGGATGACCACAAGAGCCGTCACTGCATGTTTTCGCATATTACGTTCTTCCTTGATAGCAGTAAAAATTCCTGTGAGGGCAAATTCTAAACTAGATATCAGGTCACGATTTTTCCATTTTCGTTTATTGTCTTGTGAGTCCATAGGCTGTCAAAATTTCTTCTTGTAAACCGAACATCTCCGCTTCTTCTTCCGGAGTGTAGTGATCATAGCCGTTGATATGTAAAAAGCCGTGTACTGCCAAGAAGCCCATCTCACGCTCAAAGCTGTGACCGTATTCCTCGGCCTGCTCATGAGCCTTATCGATAGAGATGAACAGTTCCCCAATATAGGCATCAAACTCAGACATCATCTCTGCCAATTCTGGATTTTCAAGCAAATCTTCCTCGTCAAAGGCAATTTCCAACTCTGGTTTATACTCAAGGCTAATAACATCTGTCGGACGATCTGTGTCACGGTACTCCAGATTGAGTTCATGACTACGCTCATTGGTCACAAAGGTAACTGCCATCTCCTTGTCTTCTTTTCCTAATTTTTGGGCTGCAAATTCCAAAATTTCTTGGGTTTGTTGCAACATTTCTTTTGAAACTTGACCAGTTTCATCTACCATTTCAATATACATGTGCTTCTCGTTTCTCTTTACTTGGCTTTATTATACCACATTTCCATGATTTTATTCTACCTTTTTGATATAATACTATGGAATACAATCACAAGGAGAGAACGATGTCATTTGACGGATTTTTTTTACACCACATGGTTGAGGAATTGCGAAGAGAGTTAGTGAACGGTCGCATTCAGAAAATCAATCAGCCTTTTGAACAAGAATTAGTCTTGCAAATCCGCAGCAATCGCCAAAGCCATCGTCTGCTCCTTTCTGCCCATCCTGTTTTTGGACGCATTCAGCTGACCCAAACGACTTTTGAAAATCCAGCCCAACCTTCCACCTTTATCATGGTTTTGAGAAAGTATTTGCAGGGGGCCCTAATTGAGTCAATTGAGCAAGTGGAAAATGACCGTATTGTGGAAATCACCGTTTCCAATAAAAACGAGATTGGAGACCATATCCAGGCTACCCTGATTATCGAAATTATGGGGAAACACAGTAATATTCTACTGGTCGATAAAAGCAGTCATAAAATCCTCGAAGTTATCAAACACGTTGGCTTTTCACAAAATAGCTACCGTACCTTGCTTCCTGGATCGACCTATATCGCTCCGCCAAGTACGGAATCTCTCAATCCTTTTACGATCAAGGACGAGAAACTCTTTGAAATCCTGCAAACACAGGAAACGACAGCTAAAAATCTTCAAAGCCTCTTTCAAGGTCTGGGACGTGATACGGCAAATGAATTGGAAAGGATACTGGTTAGTGAAAAACTATCTACTTTCCGAAACTTTTTCAATCAGGAAACCAAGCCATGCTTGACTGAGACTTCCTTCAGTCCAGTTCCTTTTGCAAATCAGGTGGGAGAGTCTTTTGCAAATCTTTCTGATTTGTTGGACACCTACTATAAGGATAAGGCTGAGCGCGACCGCGTCAAACAGCAAGCCAGTGAACTCATTCGTCGTGTTGAAAATGAACTTCAAAAAAATCGACATAAGCTTAAAAAACAAGAAAAAGAGTTACTGGCGACAGACAACGCTGAAGAATTTCGTCAAAAAGGAGAATTGCTGACAACCTTCCTCCACCAAGTGCCTAACGACCAATACCAGGTTATCCTAGACAACTACTACACCAACCAACCTATCACGATTGCGCTTGATAAGGCCTTGACTCCCAACCAGAATGCCCAACGCTATTTTAAACGGTATCAGAAACTCAAAGAAGCTGTCAAATACTTGACTGATCTGATTGAGGAAACCAAGGCAACCATTCTCTATCTGGAAAGTGTGGAAACTGTTCTCAATCAAACTGGGCTGGAAGAAATCGCTGAAATCCGTGAAGAATTGATTCAAACTGGCTTTATCCGCAGAAGACAACGGAAGAAAATCCAGAAACGCAAAAAACCAGAACAATATCTGGCCAGCGATGGCAAAACCATCATCTATGTCGGCCGAAACAACCTACAAAACGAGGAGCTAACCTTTAAAATGGCCCGCAAGGAGGAGCTTTGGTTCCATGCCAAGGACATTCCTGGAAGCCACGTTGTCATTTCAGGAAATCTTGACCCATCTGATGAAGTCAAGACAGACGCAGCAGAACTTGCAGCCTACTTCTCTCAAGGTCGCCTGTCAAATCTGGTGCAGGTGGATATGATTGAAGTCAAGAAACTCAATAAACCAACTGGTGGAAAACCCGGCTTTGTCACTTACACAGGACAAAAGACCCTCCGTGTCACACCAGACCCAGAAAAAATCGCATCCATGAAAAAATCCTGATTTTACTTGAAATCAGGATTTTTAACATACTATTTAATCAAATCATATCCAATTATAGGACTAATCTTTGCCACCTAGTTTCTCATTGATTTTCATCATCACACTAGCAATTTTTTCACCCCAATAAGGGTCTGAGGCATATTCTACATTCATACCAGACGCCTTGTTTCCAAGGAAAGTTCTGCCCCTATCGATATAATTTTCCTTAATCCACTTTGTTGCACCTAAAATTCCCTTATCCACATCATCAAATGTCTTGGCAGAAATATAAGGGGTCGTATCATAGGCTGTAATTCCAAAGAAATTATTCTTATCTTTGGCAATCTTGCTACGTCCCCAGTCGCTTTCTAAGGCACTATGGGCAAGGAGATAGAGGGCATTGATATGGTAATGTTCTTCGGCTTCCTTAAAGGTAGCTCCCTTGTTCTCCAAGAGGCTATTATTAATATTTAGCAGACTAAATACCTTATCCAAGTCTTCAGCACTGTAGTTTGTAGCCTCTGTCAAATTTTTGAAAAGGAAGGGATTTTCAAGGTTAAAACCATCAAAATGCAGCCCATCTGCCGAATAATATTTCTTACCTACTTCCATATCAGAAAGATGAGAAGCTACTGGGATACTAGCATTCTGAGCCACATAGTGATAAAAACGGTGGCCATCACTCTCATAATAAGGGATAAAATCCTTACTAGCATCTAGCGCTTGTAAATCTTCTGTTTTCATATAGCCTGACAAACCAGAAATAGTAATAGCCAAGCGCTTGTCATCACTTTTTCTATCCTTATCTAGCCAAACAACACTACCTTGCGATATATAGGAGAGCTTTTCACCATCTGCATTATAGACATTTGCTGTGACAGGTACTACTTGATAATAAGCAGCATTTTCATTTGTAGCTTTTTCTCCAAGCCATTTACCGTCGCTTCCAAGCTGATGACCATCAATAGTCTCATTTTTTGCCATGTAGCCACCGGATTTGAAGTAGTACCAGGCTTGGCTTTTAGCATCGTATACCCATTCTTTCTCAGCCATTTTACCATCAGATTTGAGGTAAAACCATGACTTCTTATCCCAAATCCATTCATTGGCTGCCATATAGCCACCAGATTTTAGATAATAATAGTGACCATTTTCGAAAATCCATTCTTTATCAGCATGATTTCCATTTTCTTTGATGTAAAACCAAGATTGGTATTGTTTGTCAAAAAGCCAACCTTGCTGTACTTTGGCACCACTGGCATTCACATAAGCCTGGTCAATCCACTGACTTGTCAGTAGATAACCACCAGATTTAAAATAATATTCCTTCCCTTTAATTTGGAGCCATTCTTTCTCTGCGTGTTGTCCATCTGCTTTGATGTAAAACCAAGCGTCGTATTGAGAATCATAGACCCAGTCTTCTATTACTTTGGCACCTGTTGCACCGACATAGGAAGCTCCTAGCCAAGCATTTCTTTTCATCTTTCCATTTTGGTCAAGATAATAGAAGGCTCCCTTGTCTTCTACCCATTCTGACTTAGCCATATAGCCACCAGATTTGAGGTAAAAATAGTCTTCACCTTGTTTTAGCCATTCATTTTCAGCATAGTTGGCATCTTCTTTTATATAAAACCAAGATTGATATTGAGCATCAAAAACCCACTCATTGGCTGCTTGACTCCCATCTGCTTTCAGGTATTGTTTTCCTTGCCAAGTACCATCGCTAGCCATTGCACTCTCTGGTCTGGCTAAGAAACATAGCAGAGCTAAAAAAACAAATCTCAATTTCTTCATAAACTTTCTTCCTCTGTTCTTTCTATTTTATTGTATCAAAATTCTCTATAATCAACATTACAAACTAATAAAAAATCAAGAACAGATAGATTGCAGTTTACCTAAGAGACTCTTTTACTTCCTTGCGGAGATTTTCCAGACTGCTAATGCCGTATTTATCCATGACTTTTGGTAAATTTTCGATGATATCAGGGCAGGCATAAGGATTGGTAAAGTTGGCTGTTCCAACTCCAATAGCAGATGCTCCAGCCAGATACATTTCTAGGGCTGCTTCAGCCGAATCCACTCCTCCCATTCCAATGATAGGCAGGTCTGTTGTTTGAGCTACTTGGCGGATGAGTTTGAGGGCTACTGGAAAGACTGCTGGACCAGACATTCCACCTGTTCCATTGGCCAAGATTGGTTTTCTGGTTTTGAGGTCAAAGCGCATTCCAACTAGGGTATTGATCATGGTCAAGCCGCTTGCTCCTGCATCCTCTGCTGCCTTTGCGACAGTGACGATATCGGTCACACTAGGGGTTAATTTGACATAAACTGGCACATCAGAGACTTCCACAGCTGCTTTCACCACATCATAAGCCAAATCTGGATCTTGACCAATCAAAAGTCCGTGATTACAGTGGTCAACATTGGGACAAGAAATATTGAGCTCGATAGCCTTTACATTAGCTGCCTTGGAAATCCCATGAGAAACGGCCGCATACTCTTGTTTTGAAAAACCAGCCACATTGGCAATAATAGGAAGATTTGGATATTCTCTTTCCAACCAAGGTAGCTTTTCGGCCAAAACAACTTCCAAACCAGGATTTTGCAAGCCAATTGCATTGAGCATGCCAGCAGGTGTTTCTGCCACCCTTGGAGTTGGATTGCCAAAACGGGGTTCAAGAGTTGTCGCCTTGATCATAATAGAACCTAAAAGGTCTAAATCATAGTACTTGGCATACTCTTGTCCAAAACCAAAACAGCCTGATGCTGGAATAATCGGATTTTTCAAATCCAAGCCAGGTAGAGAAACTTGTAAACGATTTGTAGTCATAATTTTCTCCTTATAATACAACTGTTCCTGTGCGGAAAACAGGGCCATCTTCACAGACACGTTGGCTGACCGTCTCGCTTTCTGGCACTTTTAGGACACAGGCGTAGCAGGCACCCATCCCACAAGCCATACGAGATTCCAGAGACAGATAGGCCCTTGGGTGGTTATAGAAGGTTTGATTGATATACTTCATCATTCCAGGCGCCCCACATGAGTAAACGGCGTCAAACTGATTATCTAAATCATTGATGACGACTGACACATTTCCCTTAATACCATAAGAACCATCATCTGTCGTTACAAAGACTTGACCATATTGGGCCAATTCCGTCTCTAAAATAACAGCATCCTTGTTCGCAAAACCGAGGACAGTCACTACTTTCACACCACGCGCACGCAATTCCTTGGCTACTTCAAGCAAGGGCGGAACACCAATCCCCCCACCAACAAGGAGAACCTGGCTCTGCTCATCTAGATCAGACAAGTCAAAACCATTTCCCTGAGGCCCCATCACATCAAGAGTATCTCCCTGACTTAAGGTTGAGAAAATAGCTGTCCCAGCACCCTCAATCCGATAAATGAGATGACACTGCTTATTAACCTTGTCAATAGACGAAATCGAAATAGGGCGACGCAAAAGATGGGCATCATCAGGCACACGCAGATGAAGAAATTGGCCTGCTCGCATAGCTTCAACCATTTCTCCTTCTAGGACTAATTCAAAGATTGCTGGCGCGATTTCCTCCTGTGCAACCACCTTCATGGTTTCCAATCGAATTGCACCCAAACGTTTCTTACATGTGGGATTCATGACTTTTCCTCCTTAAATTTTAAGGGGAGCAGATAAAGAAAAGACCTTGCTAGTGCAAGGCCTCAGTTAAAATCGTACAACACAAGAGAGTACACTCAAAAAGTCTCCTCTAGAAAATTGCACTATTCTTTTATCTGACACCTTGTGAGTCTCTCTGGACTCCCCTTAAAGGTTAAATTTTAATTAGTATACTCTTTCAACTAAAAAAAGTCAAGTAGAAAACGAACATTCTACTTGACCTCACGAGATTATTTTTCACGAATGACTTCGACCTTGTAGCCATCAGGGTCTTTGACAAAGTAATAGTTAGGTGCAGTTCCTGGTAGACCATTTGGCTCAGTCACTTCATAGCCTTTTGCACTATGCTCTTGATGAAGTGCCTCAAGATCAGGTGTACTGAGGGCGATATGGGCAAACCCATCTCCAACCACATAAGGACCATGATCGTAGTTATAAGTCAACTCCAACTCATAGTCGTCACCCTCAAGACCTAGATAGACAATCGTGAAGGCATGGTCTGGAAAATCTCTGCGACGCAATTCTTTAAATCCAAAAGCATCTTGATAGAATGCAATTGATTTTTCAAGATTTTCTACACGCAAGCAAGTGTGTAGCATTTTTGAAGCCATATTTTTCTCCTTTATTTTTAAAAAGACTGGGACAATCCTGTTCCAGTCTTATCTGTTATTATTTACCAAGTTTTGCTTTAGCTGCATCTGCAAGAGCTGTGAAAGCTGCTGCATCGTTAACAGCCAAGTCAGCAAGCATTTTACGGTTAACTTCGATCTCAGCCAATTTCAAACCATGCATCAATTGTGAGTATGAAAGTCCGTTCATACGAGCTGCCGCGTTGATACGAGTGATCCACAATTTGCGGAAGTCACGTTTTTTCTGACGACGGTCACGGTATGCATAGTAGTAAGAGTTCATTACTTGTTCTTTTGCAGTACGGAACAAGATGTGTTTAGCTCCATAGTAACCTTTTGCTAATTTAAGAATACGTTTACGACGTTTGCGTGATACAACGCCACCTTTAACACGTGCCATGTTTTATTTCCTCCAAATATTTCCTAGAATTGTTTACTTACAGTCAAGCTATTATTTCAAGCGAGTAAGCATTGCTTTGATACGTTTGTAATCTCCTGAATGCACCATAGATGCTTTACGAAGATGACGACGTTGTTTCTTAGTTTTTCCGTGGAAACGGTGAGAAGTGTAAGCACGGAAACGTTTAAGTCCACCAGAACCTGTACGTTTGAAACGTTTAGCTGATGCGCGGTGTGTTTTTTGTTTTGGCATGATTTTTTCTCCTTTATTTAACTTTCTGACAATTATTTTTTGTCAGTCGCTGGCGCCAATTGCATGAACATTTGACGTCCATCCATTTTAGCACGTTGTTCGATGATGGCAATATCTTGAGTTGCTTCAGCAAACTCGGCTAAAACTTTTGCACCAATCTCTTTATGGGTAATCATACGACCCTTAAAGCGAATAGATACCTTAACTTTATTTCCTTTTTCAAGGAATTTGCGTGCATTGCGAAGTTTTGTATCAAAGTCACCCTTGTCAATAGTTGGACTTAGACGAACTTCTTTCACAGTAACAACACTTTGTTTTTTACGTTGTTCTTTTTGCTTCTTCTGGTACTCAAATTTGAACTTACCGTAGTCCATAATTTTTGCAACAGGCGGTTTGGCTTGGGGTTGAATCAATACTAGGTCAACATTAGCGTTATCAGCCAAAGCTTGCGCTTCACTGAGTGGCTTGATGCCTAGCTGTTCTCCTTCAAGACCAATCAAGCGAACTTCACGTACACGAATCTCATCATTGATGAATAAGTCTTGCTTTGCTATGGTTTTCACCTCTTTTGTTTTATTAGAGAAAAACAATAGCGGACTCGTAAATATACAAGCCCGCACGTTATGATAGCGTTTCTTAGAAACTTTTCATCCGTAGGGCCAGGCAACTTAATGTCACAAGGCGAGAAGCTCTCACTTCTGCTTTTCTCAACTTTTATATGATACCAAGTTTTCGAGCTCTTGTCAAGATAAAAAGTTATTTTTTTAAAGTTTCTGTTTGTATTTTGGCTTGGTTTCCTAATTAAAAAGAGAGAATCAAGTTGATTCCCTCTCTATGTTAGTTTTTACTTATTTTCCCTATAGGAATGCTAAAACCTATTAAAAAATTCTTTTTTCTGTGAACTTCCCCATCTTTCGATAAATAGAATCCCCACTAACAAAAGGATAATCAGGCAAGGAAGTAAGACCATCCCCATGCTCCAATTCAGATTGACATTATCAATCTGCTTAGGTAATCTACCAGACAAAATCTCCACTGAACGCAAGTAAGTAAAGGGAATCAGATGTGCAATCCTTTGAAGAGGCTGAATTGTTTGGATGCCAAACAATAAGCCAACAATCCCAATAAGTGACAGAAAGAGGACAGGCATTTTTTGCTTGAAAAAGTAAGTAATCAAATACACAACTTCCACAATGACGATAACGGCTAAGAAAGCTAAGAACAAGCCAGGAAATAACACATCTTGTATCTTTCCAATAGTTACCTCTTGATTCGTTAAGCTATAAATCGGGTAGGGGTAATCTAACTGTCCAAAACCGCTTATCAGACTTCCCACTAGAAAAGAAAATCCGCTGATTCCGATAAACAGCACGGTTACATAGCTCACCCCAACTCCAAGAGAGGACATGGCAAATGCCACTTTTGAAAAAGGATATAACTGAGCTGTATCCAGATGATTTTGATACCTTTCTGCAAATAGTTGCGTTAGCATAAAAATAATAGCAACTACAAACAATCTTGGGATGATAGCCTCTAAAATCCAGACAATCTGATCAATCCCGTAGGTCGGATAAACTAAATTGTGGGCTTTTATGTTCAAGGGATATAAGGCTTGGTAAATCTTTCGCTCGCGGTCAACCGCCATTTTTAAGTCAGAACTAGCAGTCGGTTCCTTTGATAAAATTTCATAACTCTTCTCTACATCTTGCCACTGCAAATAGTAGGCTTCTTTCCAGCGTCCTTCTTTTAACAAAGCCAGAATTTCTGTCTTTTGCGTCAAAAGATTTTTTTGCGAGTCTAAATTTTCTTTAGCAAACTGATATTCCTCCGAGCTGGTGTCAGATATTTGGGAGAGTTTCTCTTCATATTCATTGATGACTCTCTCATCTTTTACAAGACGGGTTTCCAACTCGCTCTCCAAGCTGACGGAGTTTGCAGTCTGACTATTAAAATAAAAGGTAACACCGAGTCCAGATACAAATAAAGCTAAGATAATCCAGTTTAAGCGACTTTTGAAAACTTTTTTTAATAAAAATAGACTAACATCTTTCATAAACTAAACCTCTTCTATTTGCCCCTGATGAATGGTTACTACTCTATCGCAGACATCAAGCAACTCTTCCTTATAGTGGGAACTTAAAAGAACCAGCTGTTCTTGTCTATCGATTTGTGCTAGCCTATCAAAAAACTTCTGTCGATAATACTCATCTAAGCCATTTGTAATCTCATCCATAAGCCAGCATTTGGCCTGACTGAGGAAATACATGGCAATCACCAAGCGTTGCTTCATACCTAAGGAATACTTTCGGATGGGAAGGCTGATATAGTCAGACATTTCCCAGTAATCAATTTCATCCCCCAAGTTCAGCCCTGACTTCCAGATGTTTTTGATAAGACGAAGGTAGTCCATCCCACTTAAGTTTCCATCCAGCCATTCAATACTCTCATAATAAAACAAAGAAGGAGAGACTGCGATATTTCCGCTACTTATAGGAATTAAATTGCTAATGGCGCGGAACAGGGTCGTCTTTCCAGAGCCATTGATAGCAAGAATACCATAAATTCTGCCCTTTTCAAATGTAAAATCAACATCTTGTAAGATGACTTGTCGTGTTTTTAAGGTCACATGAGTAAGCTGCAACATATCTAGCCCTCCTTTTTATCACTCTTTAAGGATTAATAGCCTCCTCTGGAGTAGTTTATTACCTCATAACGATTGTAATTCCAACCAGAACCAATTTTATATTCAGAATAGCTGTCATAACGATACCATAACAGGAGATTAATATAGTTATATCTCTAGTAATTCATACTAGACCTATAGTAGGTATTCCAAGCATACCGATAAGTTTTAAGAACGCTCACAGCAGATATACTGGACTGAAAAAGACAAATAGATCATAAACTAACTAATTAAACGATTTTTACTAATTTTTAATAGTTTTATATCATTAATATTGAATACGCTTTCATTATATCGTTTTTATCATTATTATGCAACAGATTTTTAGTTTATTTTACTAATATATAATATTTGTCCTTCCTATCGAACACTTTCGATTTTCCAACTATTCACCCCCTTAAAGCGTATAGCTCCTTGCTGATCAGTTCGGTAAACTTTGCTATTGATACCCTCCAGTCGGGTCAAAGTTTCCTGATGGGGGAGTTTCGTTCGATTGTTCTTTCCAACTGAGATGAGAGTCATCTCTGGTTTGAGTTTTTCTAGAAAGGCTGAACTTGGTGATTTTTTAGAGCCATGTTGGCTAGCTTTCAAAACATCCACTTCTAGGTCAGGATACTGCTTCAACAAGTCCTTCTCTCCTTTCTCCTCCAAATTTCCTGTGAAGAGAAAGTGCTTATCCAAAAGTTTCCCATACAGAACCAAGGAATCTTCATGACCTCCATCTCCAATTTTCCTTGGAGATAAGACTTCTAACTGACTCCCAAAAATTGGCAAGTTCTCTCCTGCTGTTATACTTCTAACTTTTGTTTGGGTCGCTTGTAGTTCTGCCACAAATTGCTTCTGTTTCAAACTGCCTTTTGACACTAAAATTTCGCCTACATGGAAAGCCTTGGTCACCTCCAACAAATCTCCAACATGTTCCTTGTCCGTATTTGTCAAAATCAGCTGGTCAATTTTGGCTACTCCTCGATTTTTGAGATAGGGAATCAAGGTTCGCTGGGCAATGCTGGTCGTCGCCTTTTCTTGCCAAGGCTCGATTTTCTTATCAGATTCTGCCTTGCCACCTACATCTATGAGAATTGTCTTACCAGTTACATCCCTTAGGAAAATACTTTCGCCTTGCCCCACATCCAGTATGGTAATTTCATTTTCCAGCGGATGCTTGGTCAAGCAAAAGAGAGCTGCAATCAATAAGCTCAATACTGCTAGCCTTTTAATGTTTTTCCTCAAATCATAGACCAAAGCCAAAGAAATTAATAATAAGATTAAAAGCCATGCATTGGGTTGTCCAAAGACCAGAGGCCTACTTGCCACCTGCGACACCAAGCAAATGATATTTTCCAACCATTCAAAGATAAAATTAAGTTGAGTGACTGGATAGAGAAAGGAAAGGGCAAATAAAATAGACAAGAGCGGTAAGAAGACCAAGTCAAATAGAAAGGAAAAGACAAAGGTCAAAAGGATAGACCATGGTTGAAATTCTGCAAAATAGAAGGATAAAATGGGTAATATTCCTAAGGAAATGACTAGACTTTCTCTAGCAACAGCCTTGAGGCCATCTCCTTCTTTGCTGGTCATGGTCAAGATAAAAGCATAAGCGCAGGACAAGACACCTCCTGCTGTCAAGAAAAAGTTGGGCATAACGATAAAGAGAACAAGAACCGTTAAGGCAAAATTATCCAATCCCTTAACCCCATGCTGAGCCAGTAGCTTCTGCAAAAGACTACGAATGACCGATGCTGAAAATCCTGTCAGGCCTGCATAGATCAGGGAAAAGGGATAAGTCAGCCATTTCAACGTTTCTTGGGTCAAGCCCAATCGCAAGAGAAGTTTCTTAAATCCGTCCATGAAAAAGCCTACCTGCATGCCCGACAAGGCAAAAAGATGGATAATTCCTAGACTAGAATAAAGCTCATTCATCTCCTCAAAGTCGGTGTCCAGATGTCCTAATAAAAGCCCCGTCATGTAATTGCGCATAGGGTCTGGAAAGTGCATCTTAATCCAAACCACAGCCTTTCGACGTAAACTGGACAAGTTTTCACCTATATCCCAACTGCCAACCTTTTGAAGTGACTGGATTTTTTTGATATTGAGTGTCTGGTAAATTCCCTGAGTCTTCAGATAGGCTTGGTAGTCAAAGCCTCCAAAATTTCTCTGCCTTTCTGGCTCCGAAAGCTTCCCTTCTAACTCTATCTCATGAAGATCTGTTAAGACTTGAAATTTCTCTTTTTCATTCTCGGACTGGAGTTTATAATAGACTTGAAAAATGCGTTCATCAGACTTACCACGAAAGGATAGGCTATCACCATTGACCTTAATAGTGTCGGGCAAAATCCGTACCCTTTCAACAGAAACAGCCAAATTTTGACTCGCTTGACTCTGTTGCCAATTTTGAAACAGAAACCAGAAACCAAAGATTCCACAAATCACTAGAACTCTGCCTGCTGATTTCCAAGGAAATTGAATAAAGAGACAAACTAGCAGAAAAACAAAGCCCAATAAAGCAAGATAGGATGCTGAGAAAATAGCGTAGTAAAGCCAAAGCAATAGAAAACTCAGATAGATTAGGGGAATTGGGAAATTCTTAATCCGCTGTAACATAGTCTTTTAGCTTTTCTATCGTTTTAGCACCAATACCAGAAACCTTCTTGAGTTCATCAACCGACTTGAATTTCCCATTTGATTCACGATGGTCGATAATATCCTGAGCTCGTTTGCCACCCAGACCCTTGACCTGCTTGAGCTCTTCCAGACTGGCCTTGTTGAGATTGACCTTCTTTTCCTTGCTCGTTGAAGAAGCTGTCCCAGAACCAGTCTGTTGACTAGCTGCTTCTTCTCCCTTAGTTGGAACGTAAACCAGAGCTTCATCACTAACTTTCTGAGCTAGATTGAGCGATTTGCTGTCTGCTTGCTCTGTCAAGCCACCCGCCTTTTGAACAGCATCATTGACCCGACTACCTACTGGCAAGTCATAAATCCCTGGCGATTTGATAGCCCCCTTCACATCTACTGTGATCAAATCTTGTTCAAGAGGTTCGTCCTTCTCTTCCTTTTTCACTTCCTTTTCAGCCAATGAATCCTTGGAAACAGCTACAACTTCAGCCTGCAAATTCGTCTCTTTAACAGGTATTTGTGGAGCTGGTTTTAGCAGGAAAAATCCTCCTACAAGCAAGCCCAGACCAGTACAGATGACAATGATTTTATACTCTTTGATTTTCTCGATAATTACTTCCATATTTTCTCCTCTCTTAGATTATTCGTAAGAGGAAGAAAAAAACAGTCGAAAAATTTCTTCTCAACTGCTTATTTATTTGCAAAATAGTCTTCCTTGGTCAAGACATAATGAACTCTTGTAACGATTCTGCCTTTTTCATGCTGGTCCATACAAGCATAAGGTTCTTCGTGAGAAAAATGCATTCCTGATTTCTCCATGACCTTTCCAGATGCAGGATTGTCCTTATCGTGAAGGGCGGTCAACTTGTTCATTCCAATCTTCTCAAAAGCTAGCTCAATTACGGCGCGATTGGCTTCTGTCGTCAATCCTTGATTCCAATACTTTTTATTGATAATGTAGCCAATAGCCGCCTTCTTAAGAACAGGATCAATCTTGTGTAAGTCAATAGTTCCGATAAACTGACCATTGCTTTTTAGTTCTATTCCCCAACGTCCCAAGGGATTGGCCAAGTAGAACTGAGCAATGTTATTCTTGGTTTCTTCCAAACTTTGATTTGTTGGAAAAGTGTAGTGCGTATTTTCTCTGTCCGAGGCATACTCAAACATAGCTTCCGCATCATCCAAGGTTACAGGTCGGAGCAATAAACGCTCTGTTTCTATAGACGGATACTGGGCAAATTTTACAAAAATTGATTCCATAGGATTCCACCACTTGAAAAGTTTCTAACTAAGATAAGGATATTGAATGAAATATCTAAAAAGCAAATTTATACTTGATATTGAGATAACTTTAAGTACAAAAGAACTATCCTTCAGATAGAGGTTGAGGATCTAATTCTTCACTCTCTTCTTTTTTAACTGGAGCTGGTTCATAAGCGCGGATAATCTGAGCGACAACTGGATGACGAACCACATCCTTGGCTGAAAAATGAACAAAGTCAATTTGATGGATATTCTTGAGTTTCTCTTGAGCATCAATCAAACCGGACTTGACATTACGTGGCAGGTCAATCTGACTGGTATCTCCATTGACAATCATCTTAGAATTAAAGCCTAAACGAGTCAGGAACATCTTCATCTGCATGATGGTCGTATTTTGCGCCTCATCGAGAATGACAAAGGCATCATCCAAGGTTCGTCCACGCATGTAAGCAAGGGGTGCAATCTCGATAATTTCACGCTCCATGAGACGAGTCGTCTGGTCTTTCCCAAGAATCTGATACAAGGCATCGTAAACAGGTCGAAGGTAAGGATCCACCTTCTCTTTTAGATCCCCCGGAAGAAATCCAAGACTCTCTCCTGCTTCCACCGCTGGACGTGTCAGGATAATCCGCTTGACCTGACCACGTTTAAGAGCTGTCACAGCCAAGGTCACTGCAAGGAAGGTCTTCCCTGTACCTGCTGGCCCAATTCCAAAGGTCACATCGTGCTGTTTGACACTGTCCACATAAAGTTTTTGACCCAGTGTTTTGACACGGATAGGTTTACCAGTATTATCCTTGATAATTTCTTCTTCATAAAGGGCGACAAACTTGTCGATTTCATCGTTTTTGACCATGCTAATCGCAGTCACCACATCTGGCGTACCAACGGTCATCCCACGGTTCACCAAGACCATGAGAGCTTGAATAACCTGACGAGCTTCCTCACAGGCAGTCTCTTCTCCCAAAACCTGGACAATCTCCGTACGAGCATGAATCACAACATCAAGCTCTTCTTCCATTAAACGAAGATGGCGCTCATTGGAACCAAAAAGATGAAACAAGTCATCTGGATGACTCAGTTGAATGTCTATTGAATGTTCCTTCAAATAAAGAACCTCTCTAATCCTTTTATTTCTTTTTATTATAGCAAAGGGGTGGAGAAATTACTAGCCCAAACCCAGTGAATCATGCTAGTGTTCTAAGTATTCTTGCCAGATAGCATCAAAGTCTCCTAGATTGAAAGAGAAACTGGCATATTCCTCTAAAAAGCGACTCACCTCATCAAAATCATCTGTGTGTTTTGGAAAAGCTGATTCTTCAAAGGCTAGGTCTGCTAGGATAGTTTTGGGACTGTTACTTTTAGAATTGCGCTCTGTCATGAGCCAAGTGTAAAATGATTTTCTCATAAATCTCCCTAAATCAACTCTGTCCCAAACTGGTCTTGCTTGATTTTACCAGCCTTCATCAAGCCACCAAGTGCCTTTTTAAACTGACCCTTAGAAATTCCAAAGGTTGCCTTGATATCATCTGGAGATGACTTATCATTTAAGGTCATGAAACCGCCATTGCTTTCCAAATAGATCAAAATCATCTGGGCATCATTTTCCAACATTTCAAAAGAACGTGGTTTGAGGGAGAGGTTCAAGGTACGGTCCACTTCACGAAAACCAATGACACGCGCATCTAGAACTTGACCCAAACGTGGTTCTGCATAGCGCTCGCTAGGATGGATAAAGCCAAGCATGTTATTTTCTGGCAGGTAAACAAAAGTCCCTGACAGCTTGAGGCGGTAAACAATGGCTGGCCAGTTTTGGTTCTGCATGTTGTTGTAGGCAGGACGAGCCAGACGTTGAAAGTCTTCTTGATAGGCCAAGAGTCCCCAGATACGGTCTTTCTTGTCCACCTCAAGACGGATGTAGAGTTGGTCGCCCTTCTTAGGCCAGAGTTCCTTGAGCTCAGGGAGAATATCGAGTGACACAACGATTTCCTTGTCAGGAAGGCCCGTATCCACAAAGACACCCAAGTCCTTACGAACCTCTGTAACACGGCCCCAACCAAATTGGTCCTGAGTTGCAGTCACTTCTAGAGTGGTCAAGCGGAGTTTTTGCTTCATATCCGTGTAGGCAAAACCTTTAACCGTATCCCCTACTGTATGTTGACCTTCTTCCTTGGCAAGTGCATAGGTTTGACCATCCTTTTGCACAAAGTAAAAACGGTCATTTTCATCGATGATGAGTCCAACGATAAAACTTGCAAGATTTGTATTCATATTTCCTTCTTTCGAATAAAACTCAGCCAGCAATGCCAACTGAGTTTTTCTGTTTATTTTTAGACTTCCAAGAGTTCTTTCTCTTTGTTGGCAGTCATGTCGTCGATGTGTTTAACAGCATCGTCTGTTACTTTTTGAATGTCTTTTTCAAGAGTCTTCAATTCGTCTTCAGTGATTTCTTTTGCTTTTTCTTGTTTCTTAGCTTCGTCCATAGCATCACGACGGATATTGCGGACAGCCACTTTAGCATTTTCGCCGACCTTCTTCACTTCTTTAGCAAGGTCACGGCGAGTTTCTTCTGTAAGAGCAGGGATAACCAAACGAATAACAGAACCGTCGTTAGCTGGTGTGATACCAAGATCAGAAGCGTTCAAGGCACGTTCGATGTCTTTCAATGAAGACTTGTCAAATGGTGTGACCAACAAAACACGCGCTTCTGGAATCGTAATTGAAGCGATTTGGTTAAGAGGAGTTTCGACTCCATAGTATTCTACATGTACACGGTCGAGCAAGCTTGCATTGGCACGACCAGCACGGATACCACCAAATTCACGAGCAAGTGATTGGTGAGACTGGGTCATTCTCTCTTTAGCTTTTTCAATAATTGCGTTAGCCATATTCTTTCTTATTCCTTTTCTTCGATATTATTTGAAACTGTTGTTCCGATATTTTCCCCAAATACAACACGTTTGATGTTGCCTGGTTGGTTCATGTTGAAGACAACCAAGTCAATGTCGTTGTCCATTGAGAGGGTTGAAGCTGTTGAGTCCATGATACGCAGACCTTTATTGATAACGTCACGGTGGGTCAATTCTTCAAACTTAACGGCTGTCTTGTCTTTCTTAGGATCGGCATTGTAAACACCATCGACACCGTTTTTAGCCATAAGAATAGCATCTGCTTCGATTTCAGCTGCACGAAGGGCCGCTGTTGTATCTGTTGAGAAGTAAGGTGAACCAATTCCGGCACCAAAGATAACGATACGGCCTTTTTCAAGATGACGAAGGGCACGTCCACGTACGTAAGGCTCTGCCACTTGTTGCATGGCAATAGCTGTTTGTACACGCGTATCGACACCAACTTGTTGCAATGAATCTGCCATCACAAGAGCATTCATAACAGTCCCAAGCATTCCTGTGTAATCTGCCTGAACGCGGTCCATACCTGCTTCAGCAGCAGGTTCTCCACGCCAGAGATTTCCTCCACCTATAACAAGGGCAATTTCGATACCTAAGCTATGAACTTCTTGAATCTCTTTTGCGATTGTTTGAACTGTTTGGATATCAATCCCTACGCCACGTTCACCGGCAAGGGCTTCACCTGATAACTTGATTAAAATACGTTTATACTTGGGATTCGCCATTTTCACTCTCCTTTTTTTATCCTACCTATTTTATCACAATTTCTAAGATTTTTATAGTACCATGAGCAATTCTTTCAAAAAAATTAGACCGTTAAAAATTCCTCTAAGTCACTAAGGGCACGCTCTGCAATTTTTTCATAACGAGCCTTCTTATCACGGATACGTTCGCCTTCTAACTCCTTGATAATTCCAAAATTGACATTCATCGGTTGGAAATGTTTGCTGTCCGCATGGGTGATGTAATGAGCTAAGCTTCCAATCGCTGTCGTCTCTGGGAAAATAGCCTCGCTTTCTCCCTTGAAAAGACGAGCCGCGTTAATTCCCGCAACTAATCCTGACGCTGCTGACTCTACATAGCCTTCCACGCCCGTCATCTGACCAGCAAAGAAGAGATTTGGTTGTTTCTTAGAACGGTAAGTCTGCTCAAGAAGATTTGGTGAATCCATATAAGAATTGCGGTGCATGACACCATAACGTACAAACTCAGCATTTTCAAGACCTGGAATCATTTGAAAGACTCGCTTTTGTTCTCCCCATTTGAGATGGGTTTGGAAACCAACGATATTGTAGAGACTACCAGCCGCATTGTCCTGACGAAGCTGAACCACCGCATAAGGTGTTTTGAATTCGCCATCACGAGGGCCTGTGTAGTCGTCCGGATACTCAAGACCCACTGGCTTCATAGGACCATAAAGCATGGTTTTAATGCCACGTTTGGCCATGACTTCGATTGGCATACAGCCTTCAAAGTACTTTTCTTTTTCAAAGGAATTGAGCGGTGCTTCTTCCGCATTAACCAAAGCTTCATGGAAATCCATAAACTCTTGCTTGGTCATGGGAGCGTTGAGATAAGCGGCTTCTCCCTTATCATAACGAGACTTGAGATAGACCTTGCTCATATCGATAGTGTTGACGTCGATAATAGGGGCTGCCGCATCGTAGAAATAGAAACCATCGCCGTCATTAAGGTCATGAATCTTTTCAGCCAAGGCATCGCTGGTCAAAGGACCAGTCGCCACAACTGTGATAACATCTGTCGGCAATTCTGTAATTTCATCACGAACCACTTCAATCAAGGAGTGGTTGGCCACTTTCTCGGTCACCATCTGGGAGAAACCATCACGGTCCACCGCAAGAGCACCACCTGCAGGAACACGTGTAGCCTCAGCAGATTCCAAAATAACAGAACCCAAGCGACGCATTTCTTCCTTGAGAAGACCAACTGCATTTGTCAAAGCATCCCCACGAAGGGAATTAGAACAAACTAACTCAGCAAAATTGTCTGTTTTGTGCTGGGGTGTTGACTTGACACCACGCATTTCATAAAGTTTAACTGGAATACCACGTTCTGCAATTTGGTAGGCTGCTTCAGAACCTGCCAAACCAGCACCGATAACATTGATATAAGATTGAGACACGACACTAATACCTCTTTGGGAGTGTGAAGACAAGGTTCACATTGAAAAAGCCAATCGGACTTACTTCGCTTTCGAGTTTCTTGGCTCAGGCTGAAAAAGTCCACAGGACTTACTTCGCTTTCGAATTTCCTGGCTCAGGCTGAAAAAGTCCCCCAGACTTTTTCACTCCCACAAATCTTTCTATTTTTTTCTTCTACTAGTATAACAAAAAAAGGGAAGAAGGCAAACTTCCCTGTTTAGTCATTTTCTTGATTTTCTTCCCAGTCGTGGTAGGCAGCGTAGAGCTGGCTCTTATTCCACTGGTAAATCTTAGCGACTTCCTTGATAGCTTGATTTTTCTTCATGCCTTGCTGGATACGGGCTTGGATTTCTAAGAACAAGTCCTCCTCTTCTTTTTCCTCCACATCCTGACTGGCACCTTCAACGATGAGAAGGCATTCGCCCTTGAGTGGCGTTTCAGCTATGCTTTCCAGCAATTCAGAAATGGTACCTCTTTGGTATTCTTCATAGATTTTGGTCAATTCCCTAACCAAAACGACCGAGCGGTCACCATAGACTTCTAGCATATTTTCTAACGTATCTGCCACACGATGAGGCGATTCATAGAAAATCTGGGTCTCTGGATAGTCTTTTTTCAAGTCGAAAAATTGCTTTTGCTGGCCTGATTTTCTCGGTAAAAAGCCATAAAAGATATGTGGCTGTGGCGCTAAACCACTGGCAATCAAAGCAGAAATTCCTGCAGAGGCACCCGGAACAGTCACAACCGCAATTTCTTCCTCAATAGCTGCCTTGACCAAATCATGACCAGGGTCTGAGATGCTAGGCAGACCCGCGTCGGAGACCTGAGCAATGCTTTGTCCTGCTTTCAGGAAACTAATCAAATCAGGAATCTTTTCCTTGGCATTGTGCTCATGAAAACTAATCTGCTTGGTAGAAATGTCAAAATGCTTGAGCAAAAGCCCTGTATTGCGCGTGTCCTCAGCAGCAATCCAGTCCACTTCTTTCAAGGTCTGAATAGCTCGAAAGGTCATATCATCTAGATTGCCAATCGGCGTTGCCACTAGGTACAGCTTGCCATAGAGAGACTGCCCCTTAAAACTTTTTTGAATCTGCATGCCTACTCCCTGTATAACAACTCGTCACAGAACATACATTCCTCGTCCTGCTCTCGACGTTGTCCATAAAAATCATTACATACGTGAAAACCATCTTTATAAATTCGACGGACACTTTCACGAACATGCTTAGCCTTGACAGGAGCGTCTGCTTCCACCTCACCCAAGCGTTCGCGCAACTTACTATTTTCCAAGCGAAGAGCTGTATTTTCCTCTACCAGGCTCTTGAGATTTTTCTTGATGGCTTCCACATCGGCCAAGGTTACCAATAACTGTTGGGAAAAATCATCCAGCGCGTCAAATAATTCTTTTTTGTCCATAAAACAGCCCTTTCCTTTCTTTATCGTTCATTTTTGAGTTTATATTTCTTTCAAGATCAGATATTCCATGACATTTTGAAAGCTAACATTAGCCTGCCACATTTTTCTAGCTTCTAGCAAATCTTGTAAAATCACTCTTACTCTTGCTTGCAGGAGGTCCTGCCCACAGAGGACTTCAAGAATCCGTAAAACCTGATCTTGTTTTTCCTTGTCATCTGCCAAGCTAGCTAGTTTAGCAACCTGCAGATAACTTTCTTTTTTCTTAGCTACTAACCAAGTCAGCAGGCGTTCACTTTCATCGACCAAGGTCCAAAAGCCTGCCTGATTAGCCAACTTTTCTGCTTCAGCTCGCGATTGACTAAACTGAGCTAGGAGAGTCGCTTTTTTCTTGACCAGCCCCATTTGTTCTAAGAGCAAGATCAGCTTCTCTTCTTGTTTTTTAAAGTGGAAAATCTGGGTCCGACTTCGGATGGTCGGTAAAATCTTTTCTTCATCGCTTGTCAAGAAGAAAATATAAACCTCACTCTGGGGTTCTTCGATGACCTTGAGCAGAGAATTGGCTGCATTAGAATGCATTTTCTCAGCTTGCTCGATAATAAAGACCTGTTGTTGGCTTTCAATCCCTGCTTGAGAAAACTGCCCCACCAATTCTCGAATGCGTTCTGTCTTAATGATCTGATTAACTGGTTTAATCAAGGTAACATCGGGAAATTCTCCCTGTTCAATCAGCTTACAATTTCGGCATTTCTCACATGGCAACACACCTACTTTATCTGTACAAAAAAGGCTCTTAGCCAAAAACTGCGCCATTTCCAAGCTTCCAAAGAAACCTGAAAAGAGGTAGGCATGATTGAGCTGGTCTTGTTCTAGGATACGGACAAAGCGGTCAAACTGGTCTGGTTGCCAAGCCTTTAGTTGATCTTGTTTCATTTGACCAAGCCCATTCTGTCAAACAAGACAGCCTTGGTTGTTTCCACAACTTGCTCCAATGGAAGACTCGCATCAATCTTGACAATGCGATTTCCTTCTTTGTCCAGAAGAGAAAGGTAACCTTGACGGACTTTTTTATGCAAGTCCAACCCTTCCAAGTCCAAACGATTGACCTCGCGGTCACTATTAGCAGCAATGCGAGCCAGTCCTTCTTCCACCTCGATGTCAAAATAGAGTGTCAAATCGGGTTTAAGGCCATCTGTCGCAAACCGATTGAGCCAATCAATGGCGTCAATATCCAAGCCACGACCAAATCCCTGATAGGCAACGGAACTATCGATGAAGCGGTCCATAATGACCAACTTGCCAGCTTCAAGTGCTGGAAGAACTTTTTCCACCAAGTGCTGTCTACGACTGGCGATATAGAGAAGGAGCTCTGTTTTAGGATCCATCTGAGTATGACTTGGGTCCAAAATCACTTGACGAATCTTCTCCCCAATCAAGACTCCACCTGGCTCACGGGTCGTCAGCACCTCTACCCCTTTTTCCTCTAAAATTGGGAGCAGAGCCTCTAAAACACTGGTCTTGCCTGCTCCCTCTGGTCCCTCAAGAGAGACTAAAAATCCTTTTGACATGTCTAACTCATTTCTTTTTTACTACTTCTATTCTATCAAAAAAATAGAGGTTTGTGACAATCTTTTTGTCTTCTCATTTCATACTCAATGAAAATCAAAGAGCAAACTAGGAAGCTAACCGCAGGTTGCTCAAAACACTGTTTTGAGGTTGCAGATGGAAGCTGACGCAGTTTGAAGAGATTTTCGAAGAGTATCAACCACCATAAAAGAGGCAGACAAAGCCACCTCTTATTTACCTAGTTCTTGTGTTCGTTTATATGCTTGACCAACTGCATCAATGACCGTCCCTCGAAAAGCATGCGCTTCTAAGCTTGCTACACCAGCGATAGTCGAACCTCCTGGGCTGCAGACTTGGTCTTTCAATACTCCAGGATGCTCTTGGCTTTCTAGGACCAATTGACCAGCTCCTACCACGGTTTGAGCTGCCATTTTCAATGCCGTTTCTCTTGGCAATCCCGTCTGAACACCTGCATCTGCCAAGGCTTCGATAAAGAGATAGACAAAGGCCGGTCCACAACCTGCAAGACCTGTTGCTGCGTCGATTAAGCCTTCTCCCAGTTCAACCAAGAGACCAGCCTTAGTTAAAAGCTGACAAAAGAGCTCACTGTCCTCAACCCTGCAATTAGGAGACAAGGCATAGCTAATCACTCCTTGACCGATAGAAGCAGGAGTATTTGGCATCATACGAATAATTCTGTGTTGATTTGGGATAATACTTGCTAGTTTTTCTAAAGTCAACCCAGCTGCCATGGAAATCAAAAGAAGACTTTCTCTTTTTTTAAGGATGGTTTGATATTGAGATAGCAAGTCTGAGAACTGAGCAGGCTTCACTCCTAGAAAAATCACATCTGCTTCTGCGAATATTTCTTCATTGCTGGAAGCCTGACCACCAAAGTCTGCAATGAAAGCATCTACCTTGGGTTGACTACGATTGGCAAGGAGAATCTGAGCACCCGTCTTGGCCTGCAAAACAGCCTTAGCCAAGCTAGCTCCCATATTCCCCAAACCGATAAATCCAATCTTCATCTCTTACTCCCTTATCTGTCCGTCACCAGTAACCACATACTTGTAGCTAGTCAACTCCTTCAAGCCCATGGGACCACGCGCGTGCAGTTTCTGAGTTGAAATCCCCATTTCACAACCCAGACCAAACTGGCCTCCATCTGTGAAACGAGTTGAGGCATTGACATAAACCGCTGCAGAGTCCACTTGATCTGTAAAGTAAGCTGCAGCTTCAGCATTTTCAGTCACAATGGCATCCGAATGATGGGTACTGTGGGTTTCAATATGGGCAACCGCTTCTTCTAAACTGCTCACAACCTTAACAGCTAGGACATAGTCTAAAAACTCTGTGTCAAAGTCTTGTGCTTCAGCCACGTGACCTGAAACAAACTGACTTGCTTTCTCATCCAAGCGGAATTGAATTGGTTCCAACCCAGCTTCTTTTCGATCTGCAACCAGCACTTTCTCCAAGCGAGGAAGGAAGCTTGTTGCCTTGGCTTCATGAACCAGCAAAACCTCCATGGCATTACATACAGAAGGACGACTGGTTTTAGCATTATTGATGATAGACAGTGCCTTGTCCTCATCTGCATCCTTGTCCACATAAACATGGACAATACCTGTTCCTGTCTCGATAACAGGTACGATAGCATTTTCAACCACGGCATTAATCAAACCAGCCCCTCCACGAGGAATAAGCAGGTCTAGATAACCCTTGGCCTTCATCATAGCATAGCTACTTTCACGGCTAGTATCTTCCACCAGTTGAATTACATCTGGATGAATGGGCGTTGTCTCCAAACCTTTTTTCAAGGCTTTAACAATAGCATGGGCAGTTTGATAAGCGTCCTTCCCACTACGAAGAACGACTGCATTTCCACTCTTGAGAGCCAAAGCAGCTGCGTCAGACGTCACATTTGGACGACTTTCATAGATAATACCGATAACCCCCATAGCCACACGTTTTTTGGTGATAACTAAGCCATTTTCAAGCTGATTGGTTTCTAAAACTTCACCGATTGGATCTGGTAAAGCAACCACTTCACGAATACCAGTTGCCATTGCTTCTATACGTCCTGCATCCAAATAAAGACGATCCAGCATGACATCTGAGATTTTTCCCTTTGCTGCTTCCATATCGAGAGCATTTGCCGCTAAAATCTCCTCAGTAGCTACTAATAAGTGATCAGCCATGGCTAGCAAGGCTTGGTTTTTCACCTCTTTACTAGCTGTGTTGACCGATTTTTTAACAGCCTGTACCTGTTCAAATTGTTCTTGTGTACTTACCATAGTTTACCTCTAAAATTCTGTAAAGAGTAGTTGGATTTCAGGAGTAATGGAAATCCAGTCATCACGGTGAATCAAGACACCCTTGGCTTTTTGAGAACGCAACATATCCTCCAAAGCAGAGGCACCAAATTGTACGCGTCCTTTTCCAAGTGATTTTCCACTTTCCTTGTCAAATACCGTCACGATATCACCGTAAGAAAAGGCTCCTTCTGCATCAACAACACCAGATAAAAGGAGACTCTTTCCATGTTGAGAGAGAGCTTCTGCAGCCCCTTTATCTACCCAAATAGAACCTTGACTCTGAGCATAAAAGGCCAGCCATTGTTTCTGGGTACGAAGTCCCTTCTCTTGCGCAACAAAGTAGGAACCAGCCTTGGTCTCCTCAGCTGCCTCAATCATTGCATCTGACTTCAAGGATGAGCAAATATAAACAGGAACTCCTGATTCTGTTGCGATAGTCGCAGCCTTGATTTTTGTTAGCATGCCCCCAGTTCCATTTGACGAGCCAGCTCCACCGGCCATATCAATAATCTCACGATTGATAGTCTCGATTTTCTCCAAGCGTTTGGCGGTTGGATCTGAATTAGGATTTCCAGTATAAAGACCGTCCACATCTGTCAAGAGGACCAAAAGATCTGCTTGGACCATGGCCGCTACCTGAGCACTTAGAGTATCATTATCCCCAACCTTGAGCTCATCAATAACGACACTGTCATTCTCATTGATGATAGGAATCGCCCCACGGCTAAGTAAAACTGACAAAGCCTGATGGGCATTTTTATAACGGCGCTTATCCACAAAATCATCCTGAGTTAGCAAGATTTGTGCAGAAACGATTTGGCGCAAGAGAAGATTGGTCGTGTACTCTTCCAACAAAAGCCCTTGCCCTACAGCTGCTGAAGCCTGTTTATCAGCAATCTTTGTCGGACGCTTTTTAAATCCTAAGGCCCCAAAACCTGCAGCAATGGCACCTGACGACACCAAAATCAATTCATGACCAGCCTCGTGCAACATAGCCAACTGCTGGGTGATAGCTTTTACCTTACTACGTGATAAACTCCCATCCTCATTTGTCAGAGAAGAAGTCCCCACCTTAAAGACAATCCGTTTGTATTTCATAGTCTCACTCCGATTCTTCATATTTATCCATTATAACATGAATAACAGGAAATAGAAAAGAGTTGATAGGAAAAAGAAGGCTCTAAAACCTTCTTTTTTACTACTGTTCTGATTCCGATTTGTTTGCACTCGTTTCAGAGCTTTGCGAAATTACTGAAGTCAAATCTTGACTAGTTGAAGAACTTGTAACACTTTCGTTCTGAGTCGTTACTTTATTTTCAAGATCTTTTTTCACTACTTCACTGGATTCTTTTGTTTCTGAATTACTTGTAACTTTAGTTGTAGCGGATTTCTCTACTGGAATATCCACTAACCAGGCACCACTTGAATCAACAGTATAACCTTCTGGTGTCTTGCCATTTACAAGTAATTGACCATTGTCTTTCAAGAAGTACCATTTATCCTTGTCCTTGATCCAACCCACGGCTCGTGAACCATCTTCCTTGTAGAAATACCAATTGTTTGCCTTTTTAAGCCAACCTTGCTTCATAGCTCCTGAATCTTCTAGATAATAATGGTTACCAGCAACTTCTATCTCACCTGTCTTCATGATACCAGCAGAATCCATATAGTACCAGGTTTCTTTATCTTCTACCCAGCCCGTTTTCATTTCCCCTGATTGAGCAAAGTAATACCATTGACCCTTATATTGAAGCCAACCTGTTTTCATAGAGCCATCCTTGGATAAATAATAATTCTGACCTCCAGTATTTATCCAACCAATTTCCATCTGGTTTTCTTTATTGAAATAATACCAGATTCCATCGATTTTCTTCCAATTTTTAGCTGATGCACCAGAGTCTGTCAAATAGAACCAACGATTGTTCCATTTTTTCCACTGATTCTGTAACAAGATACCCGTTTGGTTGAAGTAATACCATTCACCTTCGATTTCATTCCAACCGACAGCATATTCTCCTGTAGAATCAGGTGCTTGATACCACCAATTTCCATATGCACTCTTATGCCAACCAGCTTGAAAACTTGGAATCGGCTTGTAGGAAGTTGAAATGTTGACAAATCCATCTTGTCGAATCTCAAAAACTGTCGCATCATAGTCTTTGCTAGCTGCATTAATTCTCTCAATTCCACGTTCTTTGAGCCAATTGACATACTCACTATCAACACCATTTTTCCAAGGTAGACTATCTGAAGTTTGAACAATCAAACTCGGACTCAAATTTTTAATAAAATTCTTTGTGTTTGATTTGTTGGTATCATCGTGATGATTAAACTTCATCAAATCAACTTTTCCAATAAGAGGACCATACTTATCTTCCGCTCCATGAACATTATCTAAGTCGCCCCCAAGGTAAATTTTCTTGCCATTGACTTTCACTACACTAATCAGAGAATTGGAATTGTCATCCCAAATTTTCTTTAATTCACCTGATGAATCTGTTTCATTTTCATAATTATAGAGCTGAATATCCATGTCCCCAAACTGAAAATGAGCATCTCCCTGTGTGATGTTTTGAATAACTGAAACATCTTTTTCGGCGGCAGTCTGTAAAACCTTATCATAACCGTACAGATTATCCCATAAACGTTCAGAATTAGTAATACGACTATCACTATATTTTTTAAGATAGACTCGGTCAACTGGATAGGTAGACAGTAATTCATCAACATTTCCAATATGGTCACTGTGAGTATGGGTTACCAAAATAAAATCAAGTTTTTGAACACCCAATTCCTTCAAACGACGAAAGACACGATCTGTTAGAACATGCTTATAAGACGTTTCAATTCCTTCTCTCCATGGATAACGAGAATCACTTCCATCTGGGAAGTCATAATCTTCTCCTGTATCCACCATGGCAAAATGTCCATTACTTTCAAGAATGATTGCATCACTGCCACCTTCATGAACATTAATAAAGTGAATTTTATTTCCTGAACTTTCTTGAGCTTGAACATTTCCATACCATGACAAGCCTAAAAAAGCGCCTGCAAGTACTAAACTAGTTAATTTCTTTTTCATTCTTACTTTCTCAATCTCTCCAATGTTTCCTTAAAAATCTCTGGGATATCTGCTGTAAATTCCAAGGTCTCACCTGTTCTCGGATGAGTAAAACCTAAAGTCTTAGCATGAAGAAATTGTCCATGCCCCTTAAGTGTCTTGCGAGGACCATAGACTTCATCACCAGCAACTGGATGGCCAATATAAGCCATGTGAACACGGATTTGGTGGGTACGCCCTGTTTCCAGCTGCAACTCCACTAAGCTATAATCACCAAAACGTTCCAAAACGTGGAAACGGGTAACTGCAGGTTTCCCTTTCGCAGTCACAGCCTGTTTCTTACGGTCTTTTTCACTCCGTCCAATCGGCGCTTCAATCACACCACGATCATTGGGCAGATTCCCATGAACAATCGCCCAATATTTTCGAAGAGATTTTTTATCCTTGAGTTCTTGGGCAAGTGCTAGATGTGCCTCATCATTTTTAGCAATCATAAGAAGACCTGACGTATCCTTATCAATTCGGTGAACAATTCCTGGGCGCAGAACCCCATTGATACCAGACAAGTCCTTAATATGATACATAAGGGCATTTACCAGAGTTCCACTAGTATGACCAGCACTCGGATGCACAACCATTCCCTGAGGTTTGTTAACCACGGCCACATCCTCATCTTGGTAGATGATATCTAGCGGAAGATTCTCAGCTACATACTCTAAAACCTCTGGTTCTGGCACATGGTAAATGACGACATCGCCCTCTTGGACAGTGTATTTAGCTTTCTTGACTTGACCATTGACCAAGACCTGACCTGATTTGATTTGTTCATTCGCGAGACTGCGTGATAATTCTGTCAAATCCGACAAAGCCTTATCTAAACGCAGACCACCAGTTTCAATTTTAATTTCCATTTATTTCCTCTTTTAACATTGCAATCAATAAAATAATCACTCCAACTGTCAGATAGCTATCTGCCACATTGAAAATTGCAAAATTGATAAAGTCAAGGTGAAACATATCCACAACAAAGCCCTGACTCACCCTGTCAATAAAGTTTCCAAGACCACCTGCGATAATCAAGGTCAAACCCAAGACCATCCAGAGTGAGTCCTCCATGTGTTTATGCAGATACCAAATGGCACCTACCACGACAACCAGAGTAATGACAGCAAATAACAACTGCTGATCTTGTAAGATAGAAAAGGCTGCACCTCGATTTTGCAGGTAGGTCAAACTAACGAAATTGGGAATCCAAGAGCGTACTTCACCCAGTGGAATCTGCTGGACGATATAGGATTTTACCAACTGATCAAGCCCAATCAAAAGTAGTACAATGACTGCCACTATTCCTCTTTTTTTCATGATTTCCTCTTCTGATTAAAATATTCTTGCATGACTTCTACAAAGAGAGTCCCAGCTTGACTAAGCTCCACTTCCTCACGTTTAACATAGACCATGCGATTATCTAAATTATCCTTGAGACGAATGACTGTGATGCCATTGACACTGTCACTATCTAAAAATCCAGATCCAGTCGCATAGGCATCCGTCCGCTCCAAAATGCCATTCAAAGTAGCACGGTCTGTCACATTGAACATCTGTGAGCTCGCACTGGTATCAACAAAGTTCTCTGAATAATAAAGGTACTCGTCTTTTTCTTGAGTGAAACGAACCGTTGGTAGATCAGCTAAATCCTCCATGACCAATTCCTCTTTCTGGGCTAAAGGATGCCCTTCACGAAGATAAATGTGGGTATGAAAGGGAATTAATTCAATAACCTCCAGACCTAGCTTTTCAACCCGTTGCATAATCCCCTTTTTATTTTGATTGTTGAGGTAGATAATCCCAATTTCACTGTGACCTTGCGCTACTTCATCTAAGATTTGAACAGTAGTCGATTCAAAAATACGGAAGTTCTTATAATCAGGATAGCGCTCTGAAAAGGCCGTAATGGTTGGTGGCAAGAAATCATAGTGCTGACTAGCAATGGAAAATTCATCTTTTTCTTCCTCAGGATTGGCATACTGATTTTGAAAAATATCAAATCCTTTAACCAATTCTTGCGCTTTTTCGTAAAATTCCATCCCACGACGGGTCAAGAAAGTCCCTGAACTAGTCCGACGGAAAATCTTAAAACCCAATTCTTTTTCCAAATCACGAACAGAAATAGACAGACTCGGCTGACTAACATACATCTTTTCAGCAGCTTCACGGAAAGTACCGCTATTCGCAATAGCCACAACATAGCGTAATTGTTGAATGTTCATCTTCTACCCCCAACTTCTTTATCTTTTCATTATACCATATTTTAGAAGTTTTCCATCGAAGAAAAATAATGTTACTCATAAAATTCATCTACACTAAGAACGAAAAAATCATGGGTACCAAAACAAAAAAAACAGGCTCTCCGAAAACTCGGAAAGCCTTATTTAATGCTACTTCTAGCTTCCTCGCCTTTACATTTCAAGGCTCGGGATAAAAAGGTTCACTGGACCTTTTTATTTAGCGATTGGGTAAACAGAAACTTGTTTTTTATCGCGTCCTTTACGTTCAAAGCGTACTACGCCTTCAACTTTAGCGAACAAAGTATCGTCTCCACCACGTCCAACGTTTACACCTGGGTAGATGTGTGTACCACGTTGACGGTAAAGGATTGATCCACCTGTTACAGTTTGTCCGTCAGCTGCTTTAGCTCCAAGACGTTTAGCTTGTGAATCACGTCCGTTTGATGTAGAACCTCCACCTTTTTTGTGGGCGAAAAGTTGCAAGTTGTTAAGAGTCATTTTTAACATAATGTTTTCCTCCGTGTTAGTTTTCTGTGATAACTCTGGTTTGGACGAACTCAGAAGAGTTCTCCGATAAGTTTGCCATACCTAAGAAAAATGATTCAAAGAATAACTGGGTCATTTCTCTCTGGTGTGAAGGAAGATCTTTTGGAATTTCAACCATCAGATAGCCACCTTCATCTTCGTTTAATTCTAGGATTGGTTCATAGCCTGCAAATTTCTCAATAGAATTGATAAAGTTAATGGCAAGCGTAGAAACCGATGCACACACGACATCAAAGCCGTATTCGCCACTCTCGGCGTGTCCAGTAATTTCCGCACTCCTCAGCTCGCCATCTTCGGCTCTCTCAAAGACTGCTTGTATCATGTGTTCTCCTTAAAATTAAGCGTTGATTGCGTTGATGACAACTTTTGTATATGGTTGACGGTGACCTTGTTTACGGTGGCTACCTTTTTTAGGTTTGTACTTGTAAGTAACAACTTTCTTTTGTTTTCCTTGTTTTTCAACAGTTCCAACTACAGTAGCTCCAGCAACAAGTGGAGTTCCGACAACAGTGTTTTCACCACCAACAAGAACAACTTCGTTAAAAGTAACTTCTTGACCAGCTTCAACGTTCAATTTTTCAACGTAAACTGCTTGACCAACTTCAACTTTAACTTGTTTTCCGCCAGTTTTGATAATTGCGTATGTGCTCATTATGCACCTCCTATGATTTTTATGGGTTTCCCCGATTTTTTTGTGAAGACTCGCCTAGCATCGTGGGACAAACCACTTAAACTTGAATAATCAAGCAACGATGTTCGTGCGGTTGCACAGGATCGTGCATAGTCAACTCTTCAAGTATAGCATATCTCCTATTTTCTTACAAGTAATAACACCTAAAATGAAGCTTTTTCTTTTACTTTTTTCCGCCACTTGACAAAAAGCATGCTGAGGTAAAAGATGCTCATCATAATAGGAACACCAAGAATGGTCTTTTCCTGATAGAAAATCGTCAAATAAGCTGAAAAGACAACACCAAGGACAAAACTACTAAGCAGGCTTACAAAGATAATCCCTTCACGTAAAAAAGGAGTGTGCTTGGTTCGGAAATAATCTCCAAAAGCTAGCATTGTTCGTTTGATATTCCCTGTCATAAAGGCATTATTGTAGGCAATACCCGAAACCTCACCAAAAGCAGTTGTCACCAAGCCCATACAAAAGGCTAAGGGCGGTACTAGATAGATATTCTCTACAGTTTGTGGTACAAATCCAATAATGATTGATAGGATTGCTAAAGGAATCAAGGACAGAATCGGTTTTTTCACAATTCTCAATTTTTCCTTATAAATCGTTAATAAAAAGACCCCCATCATAAAAGCTAGCAAGGTCATTACTTTGGCACTGGCATCTGACACATTGTGTTGAATGAGTCCCACTGATAGAAAGACGACATTCCCAGTTTGTCCAGCCACAAGAGTGTTCCCTCGCACAATAAACGTATAGGCATCTACATATCCTGCACAAAAAGTCAAAAAAAGCGCTAGTCTCTTAGACTGACGTGATATTTTTCTTATAGGTAATAGCCTCATTTTTCCTCCCATTTCATTTACTCATCTCATTATTGTACCACTTTCTTTGGGAAAGTCCTAGTAGCTTATTTTAAAATTTTTACCCTCTGTTGGATAGTCTCGTCTATCTATGTTATAATGAAAGAAGGATTTAAAATCGGAAAAGGAGTATCTATGCTTAAATTAGGTATCATT